>JBGSVC010000433.1:0-3789 GCA_041753175.1 Planctomycetaceae bacterium | reverse complement strand
CATCCGGCGTCGTTGTTCAAACTGACGTTCAAATTCTCTGACCATCCAGGGATGCATGATTGCTTCGAGTTTTCGACGATTTTCGCGTGAGGTCTCGTCATTTCCAAAAACCAGGGCGGCTAATTCGCGACGATCAATTTGTGATTGAGCATCGAGAAGCTGGCAGTTTTGATCGGCTCTTGAAAAGGTCCTCATGATCTGCGCTTTGATCTCTTCATCGGCTAATGCCAGATGACCAACCGCATCCCCATCGACAACGGCCAGCTTTAGATGAGACTTGAGCCAGTTTGTCAGCGATGTTTTACCCGAACCGATGCCACCCACGATTCCTATTATGGGACAGGAATGTGTGCATACCGTGGGATCAATATTAGACGCAGGATTGGTCTTCAAAGAAATTCAACATCCCGTTGCGGATGTTCCAAAGAAAATGAGATGAGGAATTGGACAGAGTCTTGAATTGTGGACGAGTTAGGAGTTGATATCGGGGGAGTCGGTGAGGTCTGATTTCACAAGATCGTCGTTATCGAATCCGAATGTGTGGGAGTCAGAGTATTGGGAAATACGATCCAGTTATTTGAGCCACATTCGTCAGATCAACAAACTCGCTTGAAGTTCAATCAAAGTTTGCTCAAAGTAACTGGCAAATGGCAATTAGACAGGATGACATCAGGTATGGATGAGGATAGGCCCGTAACTGACTCTATCCTCTCGACATCTCTGAACAATGTCAATCATTTGCCAAAAATTTCAGCGACACAGTTGCCAACTGGCCTACTCGCATGAGTCATCTCTGATGCAACTACGGGTCCGCTTAAAAGAGTTCAACAGGCAAGTGGCTAGTAGTCACCGATTTCTGCTTGCAAGGCACACCACTCTTCTTCCAGTTGACTGATTTCGGTCGTCACGTGCGTCAATTCTGCATGGACATCCTGGGCCTTCTTAGGATCGGTGCATTTCAAAAAAGCCTGATGAATCTCTTTCTTTTTTCCATCGAGTTCTGCCAGTTTCTTCTCAATCGAGGAGAGCTTTTTGCGTTGATTTTTTTCGTTTTTCTTGTCATCCCGTGTCAGAGCCACATTTGATTTTTCAGCCGATTTTTTATGCGTCACGCCCAGTGCTCGTTCGCCTTCGTCGACTTCCTTATTCATTCGATAAACATACATGTCATAATCGCCGGGATAGACCGCAACTTTCCCATCGCGCACCTCGATGACATCAGTCGCCACACGCTTCATGAAGTGTCGATCGTGACTGGTGAAAATGACGGTCCCCTGATACTCGTTGAGCGCCGTTGCGAGCGCTTCGACCGTTTCCACATCGAGGTGGTTCCCCGGTTCATCGAGAATTAAGACATTCGATGAACTCAGCAGCAATCCTGCCAGACACAATCTCGCTCGCTCACCTCCACTGAGGACCTTGATCGGCTTTTCAATCAAATCCCCTTTGAACAGAAAACTTCCTGCAACATCAAGCACTTGTTGTGTCGTGACCTCCTTGGCAGATTCACTTTCCAGATATTGCTGAATCGTCCAGTCTTGAGGCAACGACGAATAGACATGTTGGGCATAGACTCCCAGTTGACAGTTGTGTCCCCATTTCAATTCGCCAGCTTTAGGGGAAAGAGAGCCGACAATGGTCCTAAGGAATGTCGTTTTTCCCTGTCCGTTGTCTCCTACAATCGCGACGCGTCTTTGATGTTCAATTTCCAGTTCGACCCCGGTCGCAATGACTCGATCAGGATACCCGATTGCCAGCCCCTCACACCGCATCGCTGTTCCCTGACGGGCATTGACCGATGGCACGCGGATTTTCACGACGGATTCCTTGCCCTCCACTTCAACGGTCTGCAAACGTTCCAACTGTTTGGCCTTGCTCCGCGCCTGCGATGCGGTGGCCGCTGAGGCCCGATTCTTGTCAATAAATGTCTGCAACTGTTTTTGCTTGGACATGATGGTCGCGTTTTGTCGCAATAACGTCTGTTTCTTTTCTTCCTGAACGGTCAGAAACTGCTCTATCTTGCCGGGGTATAACGTCAATTTCCCACGCGACAATTCCAATGTGTAGTTGCATGTCGACTGCAAAAACGAGCGATCATGCGAGACCACCAGGCAGGCGGCGTCAAAATCCAACAAAAAGTGTTCAAGCAGAATTTGAGTCCGCAAATCCAGAAAGTTTGTCGGCTCATCGAGGAGCAGCAAGTTTGGTTCATGTAACAACAGCGAGGCCAGCTTCACGCGGGTCTGCCAACCTCCCGAAAGTTCTTTGACAGGTCCTTCCAGATAACGACCTTTCAATTCGAATCGGGCTGCCACCTCTCCGCATTTCCAATCCGGTTGCTGGCTGTCTCGCATTAGAAAATCCAGCGCTGATTCACCAGGATGAAACGGATCATGCTGTTGCAAATACCCGACACGTAGACTGTTGCTTCGAATCACTTCGCCTGAATCAAGTTCTTCCTGTTCCAACAGAACACGCATTAATGTCGATTTGCCAGCCCCATTACGACCAATAAACCCAATTTTCTGGTTTTGTGATATCGTCACCTCTGCATGGTCGAGCAGCGTTTGAGGACCATAACTTTTTGTCGCTTCGACGAGTTGGAGAAGAACGGACATGGTCGGTAATAACTTTGAGTTTGATAAGAGCAATAAAACGTTAAACAAACGACTCTAAACACGGGCAAATCAAGACAAGGCGTTAAGTTATCGATTGTGCCCGCAGTGTCAACACCCGTCTGCACATTCGAGACCGTCAAAACTGTCCAGGACTACGACATGTTACTCTTTTTTAGAGAAATATATCCAAGTCGCATGAATACTTCTTGATTGGACAATGCCATCCGAATATTGTCTGGTAAGACGAGCCTGCGCGATTTTCTACCCCTACGTAGAAATTTGATTTTGTATTGATACTCAACATGCCAAAAACGTCTGAAATCTGTTGCTTTGCATGATTTCATTCTTGGAATTCGGTAGCGCATGATGAAATCAACAGGCTCTCAGACTTCCCTCAAGACATCTACAGTCGACACGCTTTTCGAAGGAACATTCCAGATGGCCTCACCAGACAAACACACTCCTGCCCAGACCAACTCTCGTCGTCGTTTTCTTCAGACATCGACACTTCTTGGTGCCGCTGCCACGATCTCTCTGCCCGCAGTTGGTTGGGGAAAAGAATCTGATTCCAAGACAAATCTACGTGTGGGTGTGATCGGAATTAAAGGCCGAGGTACGGCTCACCTCGATGGATTTCATGCTGCAAAAGGTTCTCAAGTCGTTGCAGTTTGCGATGCCGATAGTGCAATCCTACAATCACAAGCAGCCAAATACGAGAAAAAACAAGAAACGACTTATCAACAATACACCGACTATCGTGAGATGATAGCGAATCCTGATATCGACGTGATTTCCATCGCGACTCCCAACCATTGGCACTCATTGATGGCCATCGAGGCCTTGCAGGCTGGAAAGCACGTTTATTGCGAAAAACCGGTTTGTCATAACATCTGGGAAGGTCGACAGATGGTCGCCGCAGCTCAGAAGTCAGACAAAATCATTGGAGCCGGTTTTCAGAATCGCTCGGATATCGGCCTTAAGGCTGCACATCAATGGATCCACGAAGGCAATATTGGAAAAGTTGTTCAAGGGAGAGGTTTGTGTTACCGCAAACGTGACGGCATCGGAAAACGCGACACCCCCCTGGCTCCTCCAAAAACAGTCAACTATGATCTCTGGCTTGGTCCAGCCGCTGATGAACCGATAATGCGGTCCGAATTCCACTATGACT
>JBGSVC010000432.1:0-2270 GCA_041753175.1 Planctomycetaceae bacterium | reverse complement strand
CCCAAACGACGCGGTAAGGGGATTGGGTCGGGCATGGGCAAAACTGCCTCTCGTGGCCACAAAGGACACAGTAGCCGTTCCGGACACGCAGCACGCCGTGGTTTTACTGGCGGCCAGACTCCTCTCTACATGCGGATCGCTAAACGAGGTTTCAACAACGCTTTCCACGCTGACGATGTCAAAATCATCAACCTTTATCAGCTTGAAGAGTTGTTCTCCGATGGTGATCTCGTGAGCCCACAGACGTTGGCTGAGCGTAGCATCATCAAAGGGAATTACGACTACCTCAAAATCCTGAGCACTGGTGAGCTAACCAAAAAGCTGACCGTCCATGCCCATCGGTTTTCTGGGGCAGCCATTGAGAAAATTGAAAAAGCAGGCGGTAAAATCGAACGACTTGTCAGCCTTCGCAAATCAGACAATCAGGCTTGATCATCGAGCCTGAAGAGACGCTGCCCGGTTCGTCCGGGCTTTTTTTATGGCTTTATCCCTTGAGTATGATGTTCTACTAACCCCTCATTCCAACCACAATTTGAATCAGGGCCTTGTTCTACAGACTTAAACTTCCCCAATCTGAATTTCCAGACGACGAAATCACTGAATTTCACCCATCTTGACTTGGTGAAAATTCTGTACTCGATTATCTTACAAGATCTGACTGCTGACGACGAATCGCAGTTGTGTTTCCATGATGTCTTTGGCGAAACGAAAATCATGTTTGACAAACTTATTACCGTGTTCCGAATCCCCGAATTGCGTCAGAAGATTTTTCTGACACTCATTCTACTGGCGGTTTACCGCATGGGATACTGGCTTCCTCTTCCCATGGTCAACCAGGAACTCTTTGCAGAACGCATGGAGCAGTATAAATCTGCCGGTTCCGATGGTGGGTTTGCTCAGGTCATTCAGATGGTTTCGTTGTTTTCTGCCTCAAGCTTGGGGAATGCAACGATCTTCGGATTAGGGATCATGCCCTATATCTCGGCTTCGATTATTTTCCAATTGCTCGGGACGGTCTATCCTCCTCTGGAAAAGCTGCAAAAAGAAGGAGAGTCCGGGCGTCGGAAAATCAATGAATACACCCGCTACGCTACGGTCGTGATTTGTCTGTTGCAAAGCTATTTCTGGATGAAAGCACTTCAGGGAGGCTTTGGCGAAGGAGAATCAGGGTTACTATTGAGCAACTATGGGGGCGACCCCAATCTGCTGCAATCGCAGTTATATCTGATCATGGGCGCATTCATCATGACGACGGGAACCGTCTTCCTGATGTGGCTGGGTGAGCAGATCGACGAATTTGGAATTGGCAACGGAATCAGCTTGTTGATTATGGCCGGAATTCTGGCACAAATGCCCCAGGCCGGATATGAGTTGATTCGTCCTGCTTTTGAAAATGGGATCGGCCTGGGAACTCAAACAGGGATCGACAGGCTTCTGCTCCTGGCGGCACTCTTCGTTGCGGTTGTGGTCGGCGTGATCGCGATTACCCAAGGGCAACGACAAATTCCTATTCAATCCGCCAAGCACGTCCGCGGCAGTCGCATGATGGGAGGCAATCGCCAATACCTTCCACTCAAAGTGAATCAGTCAGGCGTGATGCCGATCATTTTTGCATCCAGTTTGCTGATGATTCCATTCTTCCTGTTTAACTTTCTGGTCACCTCATTTGAGAACGTCGCTTTGTTTCGCAATCTGGCAAGCGCCTTTGGCGATCGTGGCCTGATCTACAACCTCTGTTTTATCGCCCTGATTTACTTCTTCTGTTATTTCTGGACGGCCATCACTTTCAATCCCAAGGATATGGCTGAAAACCTGAAAGATTACGGCAGCTTTATTCCTGGTTATCGCCCCGGCCCTAGAACTGCTGCGTATCTGGAGCAAGTCATGGTACGAATCACGTATGTCGGTGCCGGCTTTTTGGCGATCATCGCGATCATCCCCACGATTGTCGCCCAGGCTTTGGGGATTCCCTTCCTGATTGCCAGCTTCTACGGGGGCACAGGTCTGCTGATTGTAGTTTCTGTTGGACTGGATCTGGTTCAAAAAATCGATTCTCACCTGGTCATGCGAAACTACACGGGGCTTCTGGAACCTGACCAAGAGCGATAATTCTCTTCACTCAAGAGTCTGTGTTTAAGTCGATTCAATGGGTTGAGCAGTCAATTCAATGCCCCCTGACTGCCTCATGCCAGACGCATTTGTGTTGATACCTCAGCGTGCATCCGCAGTGATTGCCTCTCATTGCTGTCGGTATGTGTTTTGATGAAAGA
>JBGSVC010000431.1:0-3457 GCA_041753175.1 Planctomycetaceae bacterium | reverse complement strand
CCCTAAGTTTACTCCCACCTCCAACTGCGACGTCTCCGCGGCTTGAACTTCAATCCCCAGATTTTTCCAGAACGCCATCTCTCGATCTCGATCTTCTACGTGTTCAAATAGCCGCACGCTCCCGCATCGGAAAAATTCGTTGTCCAGCCCTGTTTCGCGTTGTAACATCTGGCTGTACTCTTGCCAAAGGGCGCAACTATAGCGAAAGAAATCTTGAAACTGCTCTGTTGGGGGCATCAGATCGACCGGCGGGAGCATGCCCGCTGCTGCCCACGATGTCCCCTCCCCTACTCGTTCTTGCGATTCCAAGATCAGCACACGTCTGCCGCGCGACGACAACTCCGCAGCCAGAGTCAACCCGATCACGCCCCCACCGATCACGATGATGTCAGATGCAACGTTCTCACTCATACAGAAACAACTTAACTCTTTCGTTGATCTCAATGATCACCGCGTCTAACCCTCGATTTCCTCAACAAAGACGGCCTCCGATTGCCCTTTGACTCGTTTTTCATCAGCGCAGCAGCAAACACGTTCTAAGCTCATCAATCAAAACCATCAGCGGCAAAAGACAGCCCATTGATGTTCACAACGTGCTGTGAGCGAAATTATAAAGCGTTTGGCCCTTGTTGCCAATCATCGCCCCGCTGCCAGCAATTTGACCAGACACATTTGTGCGAATTGATCCTGAGTACTTCCAAAGTGAGCTTTCAAACTCTCGTTGAGATTTTTGCTCGAAGAAACTTTTTCCAGAAACGCAGGCATCGTTTTTCCTTGTCGGCTTTCAGTTAACAACGTCGTCATCGCCCACGAGATCGCCTCGGCATTCGGACCTGTCATCTCATCTTTCAACAGATCGCTAGCCTTACTGATTTCTTTGGCTCCCTTCACCGCATCTTTGACAAGCTTTGACTTGAAAATCATCGATTCCTTCTCGCGTAACGCGATCTCGTATCCTAATCCCTTCCCCAGCCAATCTGGAATCCCCGGATACACCCGTTGTAAATATGCCTCGGCGACCAGGCGAGTGACCAGGAATTTCGTTGATTCCTGAGAGTCACTGGTCATTTGGGTTTGAGTGTCTTCCAGAATGACGACTGCATCTGTCATATCGTCGCTTATCATTAAGTGACCATGCATATCCGATGGAACTTGACGCATTTGAATCGCTGTATTCCATTCCCCATACCCAAAGTGATTCTCAAACACCACAATTCCCAATCGATCAGGCCACACTGGTTTTTTAGGCGACTCAAACATCTCCTCCATCATTGCTTGTGCCTGTTCTGCATAAGCAGCGACGGATTCCAACCGCTCTGCCCGCACATTTCCCACCAGATAAAACATCTCACCTGTCAACGTTTTCGGTTGTGCGCTCGACAATGATCTTTTAAACAACTCGTCGACTCTCGCAATCCGTCTGGATTTCTGCTCCTCAGCCGGCAGTTCTGCAAAGGTCAACTCCCTGGGCTTTTGCTCGTCTGCGATTACTACCAGAGACTTGTTAGGATCCCCTCCGTCATACTTAATGCCCTCTTTGATCCATGCCCTCAGGTCATCGTAATTTTTTCGACTTAATCGATCGCGCGAAGCCGGCATCCGAGGATTTTCCAATCCCCCGGTTAATCGAAACAACCGACTCTCTTCCAGCTTGCCGGCAATCAATACCTCTCCACTCTCCCCTCCCCTGAGCAGATCAGTAAACGTCATCATCGACAGGCCCCCGCTGGCGCGATTGCTATTGTGACAACCAATGCATTTCTCCACAAAAAACGGCGCAATATCCTTGGAAAATGAGACAGTCTCCGTCCCATCGGGTACAGCGACCGTCACCTTTGGCTTGCCAGCATTTTTTGCCTCGTCGATGAGTTGATACAGTTCGGTCTGTTCATTCGCTCCATCAAAGACCGCTCCTTCATTGATCCAGTCGACAATCGTCTTGATCGCCACATCAGCCAGCGGGGGCTCCCCCTGAGGCATCTGTTTAGGGCCTTGCGAGATCCGCATCGCCAGCAGGCTTTGAGCAGCATTCTTGGGAACCAGTAAGGCGCCCGTCGCCCCTCCGTTGCGCCAGCCAGCGAAGTTCTTTAGGTCCAATCGACCACGAGTGGTTCCGACGCCATGACACCCCACACAACTCTCTTCGATAATAGGAGCCACATCCTTTACAAAACTGATTTTCCCCTCGGCAACCATGGGAGCATCTTTGGACTCTCCACCGGCTTGCGCTGCTTCCATCGACCGGCGTTTCTCCAGCAACGTTTTATGCTGATCGAGCATCGCCTTCACAGGAGCAATCAGTCGATGATCCTCCGTCAATCCACTTGTCCCGACAAATCCCTCCAGCGATTTGACGACCTCTTCTATCTTCGCTTGCGCACCTTCATAATCTTTCTTTCGCAACAGCGACGTCACATCACCAGCCTCATCTCTGATTTTGGCCAATTCCTGCATCTGCTCCCGGCTTAACTTCACCGTCCCCTGCCCCCAACACACCTCTTCCCCACAAACGCATAACACCACCAGGAAAAATAAGACTTTTGTCATCCATCCCCTCACGAGCGATCCAGTGACTGCATAGAATCCTGTCTGGTTTTTATCAGAGTCACATAATGTCTTTGATCTCAAACGGGGTAGCATCTACACTCTCTCCAACAAACTCATTGAAAACACAACGATCGGCCGGAACACGCCGATTTGCATGCACTGGTGATTGTAAACGAAGAGACAGTCAGAATTGAAACAGTCTTCAAGAACGTCCCCATTTTTCTAAAAGCCAGGGGCCTTTCTATAGTGACCGCCATTCCCACTCCTATTGTTCGAACCATTTCAGGCCAAAACCCGTGTTATCCCCAACTTTAATCCAAAAACAAGAAGCTCTCGACAATCGTTTGGCCTCGTGTGGCCAGATTGTGATCGCCTATTCGGGTGGAGTCGACAGCGCCTTTCTTGCATATGCAGCTATGCAAACCTGGCAGCACGAACGCCTCCCCTCCCCTCCCCGCGCTGTGATGGCAGTCTCTCCCAGTCTGGCCACTGGAGAACTTCAAGCCGCCAAAAGTCTTGCTCAACATATTGGTATCGAACTCGTAATCATCTCAACGAATGAAATAGACTCTGCAGGGTATCGAGAAAATTCTCCCCGTCGATGTTACTACTGCAAATCAACTCTCTACAAGACCATCCAGAAATACGACTCTCTTGGCCCTTACGATAGTCTCCTCAACGGCACCAACGCTGACGACCTGGGCGATTTTCGTCCCGGCTTACAGGCAGCCTCTGAATTCAACGTCAAAAGCCCCCTGGCCGAATGTGGTCTCACCAAACATGACATTCGGAGCCTCGCGAAAGCCGCTAACCTCACAGTGTGGGACAAACCTGCCACTCCTTGCCTGGCCAGTCGAATTCTCTATGGGCTGGAAGTCATCCCCACACGTCTGAAACGTATCGACGATGC
>JBGSVC010000430.1:0-15685 GCA_041753175.1 Planctomycetaceae bacterium | reverse complement strand
GCTCAGGAATATTCCTCCCAAGTTTGCGATGGAGATGCTCTTGACGGGTGAACCAATTTCCGCGCAACGGGCTGCTGAAATTGGGTTAGTCAATCGTGTTGTCCCCAGCGAACAGTTGGAGGCTGTCACTTTAGAATTGGCTCAAAAAATTGCGCACGCCAGTTCTGCGACGGTTGCGCTGGGCAAATCCGCCTTTTATAGCCAAAAATCTGCCTGTTGTCTGGAGGATGCCTATGCCCAGGCCACTTCTGCCATGACGGAAAATGCTCTGTTTCCAGACGCTCAGGAGGGGATTAGTGCATTTCTGGAAAAGCGCTCTCCAGTCTGGCGACATCGATGAGAAGGGGTCAGCTTTCTAATGACGGAACTTCGACATTGTGCTAATGTGTGTCCGAGGGATTCTCACTTTTGAATGACAACGTGAAAGATGTGACAGATGCGGAAATATGTCATTATGGGTGTGCCGGGCTGCGGTAAAGGGACCCAGTCGTCCATCTTGAAACAGAAATTTGACCTCGTTCACATCAGTGTTGGCGATATCTTACGCTGGAATGGTCAAAACCATACCAAACTGGCTGCCCGCATTAAGAAGTTGATGGCTGACGGAAAATTCGTTCCCGATGAATACGTCGAACAAAACAACCCGATGGCGACACCCGGGGTGGCAAACGTCGCTGCTTGGCTGGAAACCGCCAGATCACAGGCTGCCACTAACTGACAGCCAGCAGCCGTTGCCATCCCCTGAACCTGCGCGATCACGGGCTGAGGAATTCGTGTCAGCAGTTGCATCATCGCCGAACAGTTGGAAAAGATCTGCTCATACTCTTTCTCTGAGCGGCCGACCATTTCCTTGAGATCGTGGCCGGACGAAAAAACCGGTCCAGCGGCAGCCAGAATCACCACATGTGTCTCATGATCGACCTGGATTTTTTGCAACGTCTGATCAATGACTGAGATCAACTCTTCCGAGAGGGCATTGCGTTTCTCGGGGCGATTGAGCGTCATACGTGTCACGTTCCCGAATCGATGAACTTGTAGCAGCGGCGAGGAAAGCTTGGAATCAGGTTGCATAGAACTTTTTCCTGGAGAATCGCTGAAAGATGTCAACAAGGATGGGAATTGGTATCGTTGATGAGATAGCCGTCCTAAACTTTCGGTCTGGCTTGATCACTTAATATAGCAGTCGGAAGTCCGTGTCGAAACGGTACGATGACTTGACGGTTTAATGAAGCTTACTGGGAAATTCTGTCGTTGTGTCTGACACTCAGGTCGTTATCCTGAATTAGACCGGTAGACGGATCAGTTTTTCCATTGATGAGTACCCCCAAGGAGTAAGCATTGCAGATCTGTTCCCATCAAAAAACGCAATCATCGTTGCATCCCAAATTTCGGATGGGCTCTCGTTCGTTATGGTCACAGATTCGCCCGCTGGTGTTTTTGTTGATCCTGGTTGCCATCGGAATTCAATGGGCGTCGCGCCCCAAGAGTTGGTATTGGCTATTGCCTCCCGACTCTCAGACGATACTCCCCGAATCAACCTCAGTCTCCTCATCTGCATCCCAAGCCACCGCTTCTGCTGTCACCGTTGAATTAGAGCCAGACCTTTCGCTGGGAAAGATCCAGGATCGCACGTCTGGACTGACGAAAGACGACCGCGTGGGGGTGGCAGAGATCGTTGAAGAACTATCCACAGGTACTTCGCAAACAGACTTTGCTTCGCAGGAGGTCACGTTCCTCCATCTGATTTCGTCGCCACAAACCTATCGGGGAAAACTCATTCCGATTGACGGCACACTGGTGAAAATCACCGCTTCGACACTCAAACTTGATGACGAAAAAACGCTTAAGGTCGATGAAGCGTGGCTGATGACGCCAGAGTCGGGAGACAAACTGATTCACTGCTATCTCTTGAAACAGCCTGGGGCATTAGCTGATCTGAACCTGCCAACGCCTGCCAGCTTCACGGGAATTTTCTTTAAGCTGCAAGGGTATCAATCTGTCAATGGTCCTCAGATTGCACCGTTGTTTTTTGCTCAGCAGGTCGAGTTGTCGCCAATCACAACAACAGAGGAACTCAAAAGTTCGTTAGATCAATGGAGTTGGCTGGTGGGACTTCTCGGCCTGACGGGGATTGCCATTTCATTTTATTGCTATCGCCACCTGACCACTCGGACTCATTCTTCAGTGATCACGGGCCAGAGGGAAGAACAGCAGATTCTCTCTGAGTTAGCAGACCTTGAAGATCGTGACAAATCTGCTCCCGATTCCGTTGGATGAAGTTAATTCATCTGTTGTTGTGGGATACCGTGAAAGTCCCAAAAAATCTTGTTGACGACATCAAAAGTGCATCTATTTTTTTGCTCAGGCGACCAGGAGTTGCTGCTCAATATTTGCCAGCAAATCAGTCACTTCCCATAACTGGGAGGCAATTGGGAATTGCTCTTTGCGTTTGATCCATTCTTTGACTTTACGATCAGCCGTGACGACAGTGGAATGATTTCGGCCTCCGAAATGTGAGCCAATTTCGTTGTACGAGGCTTTCAACAGGTGTCTGGCCAGATACATAGCGATCATGCGGGCCTGACAGACGTTCCGGGTTCGCGACGCCGAACGCATCGTGGCCACGTCAATGCCATAAACTTCCGCGACAGCAGATTCGATATCCGAAAGCCGGACAATTTTCGTATTATCGCGGAGCAATTCGGCAAGCGCCAGCTTGGCGGCATTCAGCGAGAGGGGTCGCCCGTTCATTAATGTATGGGCCTGTAATGAATTAATGGCCCCTTGCAACTCTCGAACGGATCGATTGAATTTTCGAGCCACATAATCGAGGATGGAATCCGAGAGGTCGACATTCAGCTTATGAGAAACCGTTTCTGCAATCTGTCGCAGAGTCGTGAACTCGGGAGTTTTGAGTTTCGTAAAGATACCCGAGACCAGTCGGTTTGAAAGCTCTTCGGAGAAATTCGGCAACATCCTGGGATGTCGGTCAGCCGAGACGATGAGCTTCAGACCTCGCTGCTCCAAAGAACGAATCGTGTTCAACAACTCTTCCTGAAAACTTGGCTTTGAAGTCAGAAAATCGATATCTTCGACCATCAGAATATCGATCTGACGAAATTTGTGTCGAAAGGAAGCGATGGTTTTCGATTGCAACGCAGCGCTGAATTGATTTCCGAAATCCTCTGCCGACAAAAACAGAATTTTTAACTGAGGATGACTCTGCATGAGCTGTGAATAAGTCGCCTGCATCAACGCTGATTTTCCGGTCCCGATGGCTCCACAGATATAGAGTGTGTTGAAATCATCGAGAGGATTGATGGCAATATTCTGCGCCGTAGCGATTGCAAGTCGATTACATTCGCCAACGACCAGATCCTGAAAACTGACCGAACGTCGCACGCGTGTATACGCGACCGGGACATGGACTTTCTGAGCATGCGTGGACTTTGGTGGCGATGAGGATGATTGCACTTTCAACTGTGCTTTTTTGGGTGCCGGCGAGGTCTTGATCGTCGCCAGATTATCAGAGGGGAGTTGGACTTCCGTCAGCCCTGCATTCTGGGAGGCCAGCGTGGGATCAATCATCAGAACCAGTTCGACACTCTGGCCTGTCAATTGAGCTGAAATCTCTTCAATCGACTTGCGATATTGTTTGAAGATCCAGTTCATGATGATCTGATGAGAGACAGCGATCGTTAATTGCGCTCCGTTCCATTGCCATCGAGATGCACTGAACCATTGCAGGTATCGACGATCTCCCAGTTGTTGTTGAAGATTCGACTGACACTTTGCAATCAAAGCGTTTCTGGAATTTTCAGTATCGCTTTGTGGAACCGCTGCGTCTGATGATGCAGAGCGTCTAGCGGCACGTGGTGTTAATGAGGAGTCTGATGTCTGTTCATTCGATGGGGCATGCTGGTCTTTTTGATGAGGGTTTCGAGGAAAAGATTCGGCATTACCAGGGAGCATCGTGCAACCCTCTCTAGGCGCATAGTGCTCCTGAAACACAGAGGACCTGTGGGGCAGGACAGCACTCCATTGCCGCTCCAAAAAGGAGAGGGATGTGCTATGCGCGGGTTTGAATGGGGAGATTCAGATGATTACAAATGATCGTGTTTCCGAAGAAAACAGACATGTTCGGAAACGTGTGTTGGTCACATTCGTGAAGCTGATACTACCGCGAGTTAGCCGTTAGTCAAATGTAAAAATCCTGTGAATACGACCTACAAAAATTTCTGCTTCTGATGTGTTCTGAGGAGACCTGATTTTCCGGCAATTGCGATCACGTCAAGCGCCAATATTGTTTTTTCACGATGTGCAAAACTCGTGTGTTTTGGGCTCATCACGTTGTTGGAAACCAGGCATAAAAATGACAGGCCGATTGCTGCTGAAAACCGGTTGATGCATAAAGCTCGGCTGCATAATGATTTCGACGATCAAGCCCTAGTGTCACTCTTTTTCCGCCGGCGTCCCACACTCTTTTCAAACCCTGTTGGAAAAATTGTTTCCCTAATCCCTGCCCTCGAAATTCCGGGGCGATACCCAGATATGTGACTTCCCAGTCTTCAACACTGGCGGGCGAGAGCAACAGCATCCCCGCAGGCTCGCCCTGAACCTGACAGAGCCTCCAGAATTCGGGGTTCAACTGGCTTTGTGACAGATGAGAATCGAATGCCTGGCCGGCAGTTCGATATCGATTGACTTCAGGAAAATCAAGACTCGCTAAATAGCTTCGTCTCATCACGTCGATGAACAGATCATCGTTGACATCGGGCTGATAGGGAATCGTCTCAAGGGGTATGGACGAATCACTTTGAAATGACTCTGGGGTGAGCGCTAAACTTAAAAAAGTCAGATCAGAAATCCATTGAAAGGGACTGGCATCCAACCGTTTTTTTTGAGTGACCTCATCGGGATGCAACAGGATTTGGCCGATCCAGCTTTTCGACAACGTGATTCTGTCGATTAAGGCCTGTGTGAGCATCATCCAGATGGCATCTGATTGAGGACTGTCTTCATCTCGAAGTTCCGGTGGAAAGACATGTCCTGTCAAATCGTCGGAGATGACCAGCCATGTGGCCGCTAAAACCTCGTGTGCCTCATTCTGTACTACGAGCATATGATCAAAGTTGTGTAAGCCCGCCTCTGCTGAGGCTAAAGTTTGTTTGATCGATTCCTCTTGCGCTAACGGATCAAGACGTCGACTCAGAAGTTTTAAAGCCGCTTTCTGTTGCCATTGATGTGTCGCCGGGAGAATCTCCATCTTGAAATGACTACTTTCAATGCATGAATGCGAAAACTGAAGAACTGTTTACTGTATGGCTGGGTTTTTAGATCGAGTTATGGCAAGCGGCAGCAGCCTGGACCACACGGCCCGTGACTGGGTGGTGGACACCCCTGAGACAGCGTCGGCAACGAAGAAAGATGAGCGGCTGCGGGTGCGCTCAAGAGTCGCTCCACATTTTTGGCCTGACAAGCGGGGCACAACACCTGTTCCTGCCCACGCACTAATTCTTCAAACCTGCCTCCGCAGTCGTGACACAGAAATTCATATAATGGCATATTCGGCTCCGAAAACATTGACAGAAACGAACACTCTTCGATCATCACTTGGTGACGATTATGTTTCAAAATGCCCCCATGAGTATACTGCATTTCCCAACTGAGGGAATCACCATGCGGCTTTCTAAGCTGAGAGTTCCATACACCATTTTCTGACTGCCCAAACGACACAAGCCCGGAAACCGGGCTTGATAATGCGTCGTATTGACAGAAGCGTCGTATTGATGGAAGAATCGAGAGGAAGCTTATCGAGACTCGTAAGCACGTCCAAAAATGGATTCCGGTTGAGGCTTTGGAGGGAGCCTGCGCACGTCTTCCTGAGACCTGGTATCAAAAAAGCCCAAGGGACTGGTCGAAAGCGGGTCCATCGAACGAGGTTGAAAGCCGATGGGCTGAGAGGGGAATGAAACCGGATGCGAAATCATTGGGTTTGACTGAGGCAATTCCCCCATTGGAACCATGAACAAAGCCAAACCAGCCAGGACGATGGCTGAGGAGGAGATCACCAGACTGGCGCGATCTGCAAAGCGACGTCTTGCGACACGACGTTTGCCTGGCATTCGTTTTGAGAGGGTAGGCCATAGGCTTGCCTCCAGATGTGAGGCATCATCACCCAAATGATCCTGAAGCAGGGTCATGCTCGTTTTGAGTTGCTTGAAATAATGCCTGCATTCAGGGCAAACAGACATTTGACGACGCAGGTTCTCCGGCAGCGTTCGTTCATCTTGCCCTACATAGTGGGCCAGTTCATGTCGTAAATTAGAACATTGACAGGTCATGGAAATCTCTAACCTCGAATCGATTCTTGAGGAAATTGCTGGGCCAGTCGTTTGTACCAATGTTTTTGAAACAATTGTCGAGCTTCTGCCAGACGCCAGCGAATGGTCGCCTCTTTGCGGTCTAAAATTGCAGAAATCTCGGTCGTTGAAAAGTTCTCTAGGTCTCTCAGGATCAATACTGTCCGGTATTTTTCCGGGATTTCATCTAAGACAATTCGCACTTCCTGTTTGATATCATCCGATTCTTCATGCTGGGGATCGATAGGATCAATCCCTTTCTCGTGACTCATCTCGCTGAACATGGCCATCCAACCACGTCGTTTGCGTTTTCGTAGATAATCGAGCGTTAAATTCACTCCGATGCGAAACAACCACGGACCAAACCGGCGAGAGGGGTCAAACTGATCCAATCGCTCGTAGGCCCTTAAGAATGACTCCTGTGTCAAATCATCGGCTAATTCACGATCTCTGACAAAACGATATACTACTTTCCAGAGTCTTTTTTCATAACGGACAACTAATTTCCCAAACGATGCCCGCTGCCCCAGGCGACATTCTTCCAGCAAAATTGCATCACTGACCGTAGTCGTCCCATAGACACCGGATTCTGATGTCGTCGTTTCGCTCGATGGTGATGATTGTGGATTCATGGCGTTCTTTCTGGATGGCACATTCTATTTTACGAAATACAGAGCAGAGGTGTTGGACGATTTTGAAAAATTCAGTCATCTTCACGACAATCTCAAATTCTCCTAACATCAATTCATAAATAGACTTTTGCCAATACCCTCTCCACACAAAAAAACAGGAGACCTCATGGGCCACCTGTTTTTGATGTTTCATTCAAGTTGATGTTACCATCGTTGGATTAATGCTCTTTGGCATTGATCCAACTCATCATTCGTCGAAACTCTCGGCCAACTTTTTCGATCAAATGGCCACGTTCACGTCGACGACGTGCTTTGAACGCGGCCTGATTGGCTTTGTTTTCAAGAATCCAGTCGCGAGCAAATTCCCCATTCTGGATTTCGGCCAGAATCTTTTTCATTTCCTTTTTCGTCTCAGGCGTAACGATACGATCGCCGCGGGTATAATCGCCGAATTCTGCGGTGTTAGAGACGGAATATCGCATGTAATTCAAGCCTCCCTGATAAAACAGGTCGACAATCAACTTGAGTTCATGCATACATTCAAAGTAGGCCATCTCGGGTTGATACCCTGCTTCCACGAGCGTTTCAAAGCCTGCTTTAACGAGTGCCGAAACGCCTCCGCACAACACAACTTGTTCACCAAACAGGTCGGTTTCGGTTTCTTCGGCAAAAGTGGTTTCGATTGTTCCGGCTCGTGTTCCGCCGACGCCTTTGGCATAGGCCAACGCGAGTTTTTTAGATTGTTCCGAAGATCCCTCGCCCATGGCTATCAGACAGGGGACACCACCCCCTTTGACATACTCACTGCGAACCGTATGCCCTGGGCCTTTTGGTGCAACCAATGCCGTATCAACACCTTTGGGCGGAACGATTTGATTGAAGTGAATATTGAAACCGTGAGAACACATCAACACATTGCCTGGTTTCAACCCTTTTTTGATGTCTGATTCGTAAACGTCGCGCTGGAGTTCATCGGGCAGGAGGATATTGATCAGATCCCCTTTTTCTGCGGCCTCTGCGGCTGAAACCGGCTGGAAACCATGCTCGATGGCCAGATCGTAGTTGGGGCCACCAGGACGCTGACCAACAAGCACGTTGCAGCCTGAATCTTTCAGGTTTTGGGCTTGAGCGTGCCCTTGGCTGCCGTAGCCAATGATGGCTACAGTTTTGTTTTTCAGCAATGAGAGGTCTGCATCGTCGTCATAATAAATGGTTACTGGCATGAGCGGTGGCTTTCGAACGTCTGGCGTCAATAGAGACACGAATAGAAACAGGGTTAAGAACGCACAGACAAAACAATCCATGCGACAATTGGCGAAAAGACGAACTTCAAACAAAGACAAGAACGATATTAACGTAGAAAAATCTAAACGCTGACAGCTTCAGAAACTTCCGAATCAACAGGTTGATGAGCCCGCAGCAACGCAATCCGTCCGGTACGCACGAGTTCGAGAATCCCAAAGGGACGCATCACGTCAATAAATGCGTCGATCTTCTTTTCCTGACCAGAGATCTCGACCATGACGTGCCTGGTGCTGACATCGACAATCTTGCCTCGAAAAATATCAACCAGTTCACGCACCTGAGTCCGCAGACCTTCGTCTGTTTTGACTTTCATCAGCATCAGGTCGCGTTCTACAAAATCATGTTTGGAGAAATCCGTTACATCCACAACGGTGATGATTTTACCCAACTGCTTGCGAACCTGATCCAACTCGCGATCATCGCCACTGACGACAAACGTGATCCGGGAAAACTCCGGATTTTCTGTCGCACCGACGGCTAGCGAATCGATATTGAACGCGCGGGACGCAAGCATCCCGGAAATATGTGCCAGGACACCCGGCTGGTTGACGACGAGTGCAGAAAGTACGTGTTTCATGGAAATTCTCTAAAAAGTGGTCAATGGAGAAAAAGTCTATCGCTTTTGCCCGTCGCTCACAACGCTTCGGCAGGCTCTTCGAAGGCCTTCAGCGAGAAAAGAAGACGTTCCCGGAGAAATAAATCGATTGTAACGTACTCCTCCGCCTGTTTCCTGACTGTTGCCTCCAAGTTGAGGTTCATTCTTAAGACGTTCACAACCGCCCAACAAGAGACCATTAGCGACCTAAAGACATACCCAATAAAACTTTATATTGAAGCTGAATCATGACGACAACCGTGGAGATACTCGTCCAGCGCCATCCATAAGGCGTCCAGGTCCGACTCGCAATTATAAAGATGGGCCGAGACACGGAGATAAAGTTGATCCTGCCAGCGCGTGATCGGAATTTCGATGCCCTGCTGACTCAAAAATATTTGCAAGGGATGAAGCCCGTCATAGTTTTCCGGGACTGGCACACTTTTAGGCAAAGGAAAGGCCATCATTGTCCGGGTGTAGTGATCGCTGAGTGCAAAATTAAAGTCCAGACCGGTCAGTTGTTGATATCCCCGTCGAGCTTTAAGAATCAGGTCCTGGGCATGTGCTCGAAAGACATCTAATCCGATGGTCTGGGTCAAAAACGTGATGGCAGTCGGGACTGCTAAAAATGAGGCCGGATCTCGCGTTCCCAGCCAGTTCAATTCATCCTGCCACCTGGGGGGGGAGTGATTCAAACTGCGTCCCCAACTGAGGATTTGAGGTTTCAGATGCTGTTGCTGCTGCGGTGAGACATACAAAAATCCAGACCCGAAGGGGGCACACATCCATTTGTGCAAACTGGCACAATAATACGTACATCCCATTTCTTTGAGATTCAAATCTACAACGGCGGGGGCATGCGGCCCGTCGATGCAAATTGGAATCCGAAGTCGTCTGGCCTCTGCGCAAAATTTTTCAATGGGCAACACCAACGCGGTCGGCGAGGTAATATGACTGAGCACAATCATGCGGGTCTTGCGTGAAGCTGATTGAAAAAAATGCGATAACATTGCGTCATCGTCACCCCACGGCAGTGGCATGCGTCGAACCACCATTTTTGCGCCGGTCGCTTTGCAGCGTTCTCGCCAAATGCGCATCACGGCGCCGTATTCGTGATCACCCAGAAGAACTTCATCCCCTGGCTTTAAGGGGGTATTGTGGGCCACATAATTCATCGCGATCGTGGCGTTATCGACAAAGACCAGATCATCTGGTCTGCAGCCTACAAAGTCTGCCAGAGAACTCGTCGCCTGATCCAGATAGGTGCCCATTTCACGCGTAAAGAACCCCATGGGATTAGCTTCGAGGCGATTTGTCCATGCCTGGCGGGCTTGTTGGACAACCAGTGGAGAAGGCCCGAATGATCCATGATTGAGGTAGATTAATTCTTGAGGAAGTTGCCAATGAGAACGAAAGGGAGACACCGATTGCATCACATTCGCCCCTAAGCTTGGTTCGATTTGAATCAGACGCCGATCTGGGGAGGATCGAGATGCGGGCGCATCAATGAAAGCACAGAGAGCGCCGTCATGGGCCGATCGGCTTGTTCTTTGGACATCAGTTTTTGAATCAGGGTTCGAAGAAAAGCCGTTTTCGGCTGGAGAGACGTCGTAATCAATTCTGGGAACGTCAGTGGACGATGAAGATGACTCTCCATGACTGTATAGGCATCTTTGCTTTTGAAAGGGGGTGTCCCGGTCAGCATTTCATATAAGACACATCCCAGAGAATAAAGATCAGACTGGACCCCTGTCTTTTGTCCCATAATCTGTTCAGGCGACATATATAACACACTTCCGACGGTCATCCCTGCCAGAGTCAGTCCGACTGCAGATTGATCCAACGCTAATCCCAGATCTCCAATTTTGAGAGTTTGGGAATCGAACAAAAACAGATTCGCGGGTTTGAGATCGCGATGGATAATCTCATGCTCATGAAGATATTGCAGGGCGCTGAGAATCTGAGACAAATATCCCAAAATTTGATTAGGAGCAAGAACACCATGGTCTTCCAGGGCATCGGCCAAAGTCCCCCCCGGGGCATATTCCATGACGAAGAAAATACCGGATTCATCGACGGCACAGTCCAGATATTTGAGGACGCCGTGGTGGGTAATCTTTTGAAAAATCGAGATCTCACGGACGAATCTTCGATCGAACTGCTCATTTTGTGAGGCTTTTGCTCGTAGCACTTTCAGGGCCACCACTTGCCCGGTTGCACGATGACGCGCCTTGTAGACGATGGCAGCTCCACCCTGACCGAGGACATACAGAGTTTCATAATCGCCAAAGATCGGCGAATTGGCGGGGGAAGACGATGGATGGGGTTTGCCTGGCCAGCTCATAGGGTGTGCATCAAACTTGATCTCTATTGATATATTCCGTAACTGACATATTCCGTAACTGATATCTTCCGTAACTGATATCTTCCGTAACCCATACAGCCCGTTGATGTTCTTGCTGAGCTGTCTCATTCCAAGGATGGAATCATCACAAAACGCCAAGTTTCGGGCGTTTCTGGTTTGTTTAAGACCGGCCTTGAGTCGATTGTCAGCAGACAGCTAACGCATTCCATCATTTCAAAGGGATAAAGATGAGAGTTAAATCACTTTAACAGAACAAACACCTTCTCCCAAAACAGTTTCAGCAAGTTTCTTCAAAAGATTCTGAAACTGCTCTCACGCGACTTTCGAATTGTTGAAGCTTTTCCTCGGGAAACAGAACGCAAGCGTATTCACGATGTTGTGCGATTTGTCGCTGCTGAGCTATCGATAATGACCTCGATTTCATCGCATCGAACTGTTCCTGAGTAATCCCGGAATGGTTTCGTAATTTGGATTTTAATTCTCCAAGAGTCGCGTGCCACTGAGACTTACGCTGCTGCTTTTTCGTGACGCAATCCTTTGCGTGACAGACACCATTTTGTTGATCACGACTGTGTTGCAAAGTCAGATGCGACCGCAAATCTATCAACGTTTGACGCACTTCCCGGATGTCATAACGATGACGTTCTCCGAATGTTTCTCGCAAGGAGGGCAGGAGTTCCCCTGACGAATCATACAAATGTTGTGGATTCCATTTCCAATCCCGGATAGTGCGATCCAATTCGTCGGGAGAGATCAGGGGTTGGAGGTCCTGAACATCAGGTATCGGCAATCGCAATGTTGCGGAAACGACCTGAAAAGCAGGGATGGGATATTCCCAAAACCCAGAAATCAAGGCATCGGTAATCTCATCGTAGATGGCTCCGCCGATGCCGTGGATAAATGTGTCCGAGAGAAACATCCTCGAGAGCATCGTCGTACTCACGGCTCGTGTTCTTATCCGAAATCCGCTGGCTGACAATGACTGCATCGACGTTCTCAGCGCATCGGGAGACTGGACTGTCTGCAGGCTCCATTCACAAGACCAGTCGCGACGATCAGAGAGTATGACTTTCTGATTCTTGATGTTTACAAACAAAGCCCTGCGTATAGGCCGCTCCGCATGCCAGATCCAGAAGGGCGTCTCGATCCAGTCCTGGTCAATGGCCAGATCGCGAAACGGGACGTGCGTTTGAGCAATATGATGACTCACGCGATAATCGTGCAAGGCAGCGTTGTGAGCGATGGCAAATTGACGGGCATGCAGGACCAAATGTCCGAAAAAACTGGCAAATACAGGGAGTTGACAGATCTCACTGAGCGGCACATCCAGCAGCGATGCTCCGACCTGCTCTTCGGTACGTCGACGCAGAAACGTCAACAAATCACGTAGATGATGCTCACGCCTGGATCGTTGAATCACCTCCGGCCAGACATTGTTGAGAAACGAACGTTCAAACAATTGCGGCGCAAATGTTTGGAGCGCCTGTGCGAAGACTTCAAACGTCCGGGGGTCTTCGATGACCACTTCTTCCCAAGGTATTTTGGATCGCCCTAAATCAAACGGAACTGACTGTCGTGTCAGTTCCTGAAGACCATGATCAGAAGAACGCCACGCTGGCACAAGTAAGGAACGTGACCGAATTGTGTCGTTATCCACGACAATATTGACGGCCACTCCTCCCGTGGCACGAGCTAACTGGTCAGCAACGAGGTTTTTCGACCACACACCAGCGTGTGGCAATTGCGGTTGATGTCCACACAGAATGATAGGTCCCGTGACACTTTCACCGTTCCTTAACGCTTTGTCACCATGTCCGCATGAAAACTTGGATGAATACTCTCTGGCTGCTGCAAGAAGATCCTGTTTCGCCTGCACACGCACAGTGGTGAGCTTTTGATTTCCAATAACGAGATCTGCATCCGAAAACAAACGCTGGTTTTCAGAGATCTGGGCTGTTGCGATCGGGAATTCCGGACGTAGCAGTAGACCAAAGTCTGCCTGTGGAGCACGAAGGCCTGTAAGTTCGTTCGGTGAGGTTGTCACCTTCTCAGAGTTCACCTGTTCCAACGGTCACCCACCTGCATATTCGGTTTGTTTGTACTCGTGCATTTTCAACCTGTCACGACACGTTGAACAAGAATTTAACCAATATAACAGTGGCCGTTGTTTTCACATGCAACCATCGACAATGCTTTAAGCTCATTGCCGATCACTTCCTGATAATGTGCCATGCGAATGCGTGAATCATCTAAGGAACCACCAAAAGAACGTTTTTCATCAAGATAAATCAAGGGGACAGGATATTCCACAATCTTCATGTGGGCATGTGCCGCCTGAATCCAGAGCTGAAGAGGCATCGCATAGCCTAAAACTGTGACTTGAAACTTTTTGAGGCTCTCCACACGATAAGCCTTGAATCCACAAAATGTATCTGTCAATTCAAAACCGAGTTGTTCGTTGAGTTGTCTGGTGATTTTGGCATTGATCGCTCGACGTTGCTCCGGGGGGATGCTGTCGCCATCGAATTCTTTCAGGTAGCGACTCCCGGAGACGATATCAATGGGAAGATCCTCTTCGCTGAAGAGTGCCTCCGCCAATTTTGGAATCAATGCCGGCTGGTGCTGTCCGTCGCAGTCGATCGTGACAAGCGCATCGTAATTGTGTGTGATCGCGTAGTGAAACGCCGAATTCAAAGCCGCTCCGTAACCGGCGTTTTGATCATGTGTCACCACATGGATTCCATCGATCGTTTTGAGAATTTCTGGAGTTGCATCTGAGGAGCCATCATCAACGACAAGGATGTCCTGGGCGTATTTTCGTACTTCAGGCAGCACGGCCTGCAGATGCGACTCTTCATTATAAACAGGAAGGGCGGTGAGAATTTTTTTCATGACTGGTCTCATGTCAGGATTTCTTTTTTTTGGAATCATCTTCAGGCAGTCCACCCAGAGATCATTCCGCGATCAATTTAAGGCTGGCAATTTTGTTTCACTCCATCCTGACGAAACAAATACGACCGGTTGTGTCTGCACACAGTAGAAATTTATGATGAATTGAGACTGACTGCAAAAACAGTTCCATATGTCTGCTCAAACAAATTTCTACGCAAACTCGATTGTAGACCAACCGTCGATCAGGGCAACCTGCCAACACGCTTTGCCATCACTCAAGATGAACTTCTCCGTGATTCCAGACTCTATGGTTGTTCAAGAGCCCGAACTCAATACAATATCAATAACGCAATGGATGGTGACGAACATAAGTTGTGGACCTTACACATTTTTTGAAAACACATAACGCTCAGGAGAACACCGTGGCCTATCAATTACCCCCTCTTCCCTATGCTTACGACGCCTTGGAGCCTCATTTCGACGCACGTACGATGGAAATCCACCATACCAAGCACCATCAGGCGTACATCAATAATGTCAATAAAGCGTTGGAAAGCGCTCCTGATCTCGCTGCTCACTCAGTCGAAGATCTGATGAAAAATCTCTCCAGTGTCCCCGAAGCCATCAAAACGGCTGTCCGCAACAACGGCGGCGGTCATGCAAACCATGCCCTGTTCTGGACAATTCTTGGACCAAACGCAGGCGGCGCTCCTACTGGCGAACTGGCTTCTGCGATCGATTCCACTTTTGGCAGCTTCGAAAGCTTTAAAGAGAAATTCGCACAGGCCGCTGCGACTCGTTTTGGCAGTGGCTGGGCATGGCTGAGTGTTGATAACGGCAAGCTCGTCGTCGAAAGCACAGCCAACCAGGATACTCCACTTTCCGAAGGTCGTACCCCGATCTGCGGACTGGATGTCTGGGAACATGCGTATTATCTCAATTATCAGAACAAGCGTCCCGATTATATTGCTGCCTTCTGGAACGTCGTCGACTGGTCAGCCGTCGCCAAACGGTATGCAGACGCCAAATAAGCGGCCACTGATTCTGTTTTTTGACGCAAAATTATGAAAAAGCCCTCAAGTTTCAGCCAATCACTGATTCTTGAGGGCTCTTTGCTGCGCACTCTCAACTTCTACAATTCCAATTCCCGATAACAAAGGCAGAGCTTTTTTTCTGACTATAAAGACATGATCCCTATGAGACGGCTTGCCCTTTTCCTGAAATGTCTTCTGGTGATGCTCGTTGCAAACCTGTGTCCGGGGTGTATTCGTTGCGTTCCCCTGCATCAGGAACCTGCCGGTTTCAGCAGCACTTACTTTCGTGCCGTCCACAAATTTGACAAGGGCATCTTCCAAGCCCAGCCAGTTGTCTCTGAGACGATTCCCGATTCTTTGCCTCAAGCTCCTGCTCCCTGACGGGGCGCAATCTGATGAGTTGGTATCAACGAATCGCTGATCGCGTTACTCTCGAAGTCAACATGAATCGTGATGACTGGCCTTCGCTTCACCGGAAGAAGTGCAACTGCTTGTATTGT
>JBGSVC010000429.1:0-23113 GCA_041753175.1 Planctomycetaceae bacterium | reverse complement strand
ACATGCCCAAGCCGTCGAATCGTTAGAGCATACTGCGCTGAACCGTAGCGGGTACTGGCGGCGCGCAAAATGGTAAACAACGGCAAAAAACGACCAAACGCCGCCACAGATACGCGCAACGCGTACTAGCAGCCCGTTGATTTTTTTAAGGGCTGCTTGATTCCAGGGATGGAAACATCAAAAACGCCGGGTTTCAGGCGTTTTTGGATTGTTGAAAAGCGACAGGAAGTCGATTTTCAACAGGCTGCTAGGCCAAATCTCGGTCTTCAAACAAGATAAACGCCATCAGAATTGCCGCCGCACAATAGGCCAGACAATACAGCGCCGCATACCCCAGATAATCACCAGGGACCATCCGACCCGTTGCAATCGGAGCCGACATGTTGAAATTCTCCAGCGTCGGCAACACTGTCGCCGAAAGCTGGGCCACGAACGGCACAAACTCAAGCGCCGGCGAATTGCTCGTCGCATCCACAATCACAGGAGTCAGGTGACCAACCACAAAAATCGCAAAACACGTCACCATATTGACAATCATCGGCAACCGCGTGGAAATCACCACACTGATCGCCGCCAACACCGAGGTCTCCAGAAAAATCAAAATCAACCCCGGAATAATATTGATGACTTCCGCACTTCTCTCGGGTACCAGAGTCGGCCAGTCCACTGCAATCGGACCAAAGATATTCGTATGCCACACGAAGAAATCCATCGCCTTTTGGCCCGATTCCTTGGAATCATAACCGACCTTGTAATATGTCAGCGCTAAAAACATCAAACTCACCGGAATGATCAGCCACACGATTGACTGCATAATCCCAAAAAACTTACCGAGAATAAACTGGCGACGATTGATCGGCTTGGAAAGCAGCGTCATCGCCGTCTTCCCGTCAATCTCGTCGGCAATACTAAAACTCGCTGTCCAGACCGCCAGCAAGATCGAACAGATCAGCACCGTTGCCAATCCACAATCTTTGTACATCTTCGTGTCTTCCCCCAGCGAGAAAAACGGCACCCATGTATTGACCAGCAACACCAACACCGACACCGTCAACAGCATCGCAAAAATCGGTTGACGCAGCGCCTCTTTGCACGTCGCTTGCGCAATCACACCCGCCTGAGTCAGCGGATTGATGACAAACAGACATCCAATCACAACCGCTGACGCAATCAACGGCCACATCACCGAAGGAGCAGCCACGACATCAGCCGCCAATAACGACATCGATGTCAACATCGAAGAAGAAATCATAGTCATTCGATCCAGTTAGAAATCAGCACCCGGAAACCGCAAACAAACTTCAAACATCTCACAAGATAGCGTAATCTTATGGTATTTGAACCATTGCTCCATTTTCAGGATATCCACCCCCGTCTGGTTGTTCAATCCTCGGGTTGAGAATTCTTTGTGAGTTTCTCCCCCTAGGCCAAATCAGAGGGTTTACGACAATTCGAGGATTTGTAGCGAAGACCCGTCGCGCAGTCCAAAACGCCCCCCATCAGCAAGATCAGACACTCGATTTCCCCAGTTCTTCAGAACGCTTCGTCGCTGCAACGACAGCATTCATCAACGCTGCCCGCAAACCCGACTGTTCCAACGCATGCAGGCCCGCGATCGTCGTCCCTCCAGGACTCGTCACCGCATCTTTGAGTGCTCCCGGATGTTCACCGGTTTCCAACACCATTTGAGCCGCTCCGAGCAGAGTCTGAGCCGCCAGCTTCGTGGACAACTCTCGGCTAAGTCCCACTCGCACCCCCCCATCACTGAGTGCCTCGATCATTTGAAACACATACGCAGGCCCACTCCCCGACAGACCAGTCACCGCATCCATCTGTTTTTCTGGAACCGAAACCACCAACCCCACACTGGACAATAATTCCGTCAGCAGTCTCACCTGCTCCTGACTGACCGTCTCCCCACACGCCATCGCCATCGCACCCGCTCCCACCAGACAGGGAGTATTCGGCATCACCCGGACAATCGGCGTCCCCTCCGGCAGGGCAGACGCCAACTGCGATAACGTCACCCCCGCTGCAATCGATACCACAAGCAGGCTCCGACCTTCCAGACTGCTCTTCATCTCACGACAGACCTCAACCACCTGATGAGGCTTGACGGCTAAAAAGAGGATCTCACTTTTCGAGACGACATCCTGATTACCAGCCACGCAATCGCAACCACACCGCGCCGTAAACGCCTCACGCGAAACAGCATAAGGATCACTCGCACAGACATGCGCTGCGCTCGTCATCCCCGATTGTACAAACCCACGACACAACGCCGTCGCCATCTTCCCGGCACCAATAAACCCAATTCTGATCTGTGAAGTTGATTTCACCCAATGTTCTCTTTCTGACCTGACGCTGCCCACGCATCGTCGACTGGCACTCTCGATATCTCGTAATTGAATCTGTTTCCCGTAAATTATATGCGGGCAAACCCTTTATTTCCCGGATGGCCCGGCCGGAGTCGACGTCTGTTATTCGGGCGTCGGCTTTTCAGGCGTCGGCTTTTCAGGCGCCGGCTTGGTGTTCATCTCCGCAGGATGTTCACCTGGTGCCAGCCCCTCAAAGGGTGATCCCGGCGGATGAGGTGGCGGATTGCCATCCATCGGCACGGTCTCAGGATCTCCAGGTCTCCCTCCGCGTCCCCCCAAACCCAACCCCAGAGGATCAAACGGGGGCCCCCCTTTATTGGTTTGACTACTCGGTCCACGTGGCGGACCTCCCCCAAAACCACCCGGTCCGCCCGGTCCTCGAGGCGGGCCGACTCCAAATCCAGGACGACCATTCCCCTGCCCACTACGATCGTCAGGTGATCGATTCTCTGGGGGACGATTCTCATCGCGGCCAGTCTCCCCACGATCACGACCACCACGATCAAACATCTTCACGGATTCTTCGAAATTTGTTTTCCAGCCCTGGAGCAAACCCGCTAGCTCCTTTTCTTGAAACGCAGTCCGAATCTTTCCCGGCGCCTGCGTCTCCAGATACTGGAGCATCATCCGCGCCCGATACTCCTGACTCGTCTCATCATGGTCTGGACCAGGTTGACTTCGCAAATAGGCCGACAACTCCTCCTCACTGGGTTGCGAGGTCTTCAGCAGGCGCAAGGTTTCATAACACATCAGATTTCGTAACACAAAAAACTGCAGCCGACGCTGTTGAAAAACCAGATACTTGGATGAAAATTCTCCCAAGCGCTTTTCATCTTTTTCGCGACCATCAATCTCTCGATTTCCATTAAACCGCAGAAACGCAAACTTCTCGCTTAACAGCTTTTGCAGATCCTCCCCCGGCCATCCCGCGACAGCATTCTTCAATTGGGCCTGCTCCTGGGAACGTCGCAACGTCGCCAGCGTCCGCGGCACAACAGGCATCGTTCGCAACGCCGACTTCTCATCTTCTGTCAGCGTTAATGTCGATCCGATCGTCGACAAGAGCCTTTCAAATTCCACTTGGGGCAACGTCGGCAGGCCACGCGTCATAAACGACGAAATCCGGGACACCTGTTCCGGCCAACCCAACAAAACCCGATATTGAACAGACTCAATCGATGGCCCATTGACCATCTCCAACTGTTGTTCTTCGATCAACTGATTCAGCCGAATCACACGACTGGCCGCAGAACTGATCTCCGCCAGCTCCAGTCCCAGATAAGGATTCGGACTCTTGTCGATCCAGCGAAAATACGCGCGCATCGTTTCAGTATGTTGCTGCGAGCTAGAAATCTGCTGCTCAAGAGTGCGCAGTGACTGCTGCTGTTGTGGACTGAGTTTCTTGAATTGCTCATAATTCGCCTTCAGGCGTGTCCGCTCCGGCCCCGACATCTCTTCGATTTCACGCAAAACAAGACTGGTTTCCTCAGGCTCAAACGCAGAAACACCCCACAGGGAAATTGCCCCTGTCAACATGATCATGATGACCAACACATTGTGTTTCATAATCCAGCCATCCCGTCAAATAATCTCAATATCCACCTGCTCTCAAGGATTCAGCAATTTCATATGCTCATGAAACGGAACATCCTTTTCAAGCTGTTCAATAAACTCCACCGACCCGATCTGTTGATAACGATCCAGATTCTTGATCACTCGATAATCTTCGACAATCGCACGCGTCGGATCTTCAATACCCCGGTTAGTCAATAAAAATCCCGCAGCCGCTACCGCTGCCAGTCCACACACCCAACCGGCGGCCAGCACAACAATCCGTGCCTGATCATAAACCTTCCCCAAAAACGCCGACTCGACCTGAGGTTTCTCCACACTCAAAGACGCCATCGTCTTTTCTGTAAATGCGCTCCCCACACGCACCCGAGGCAGAATATCCAACAACTCCCACGTCTTCGCCAGTGCATCAAGCTCATGGCGAGCCACCTGACTTTGTGACAGCATCTTTTCGATTTCCTGCGTTTCCTCTTCGGAAAGCTCTCCATCAAGATACGCGACAAAGTTTGATCGCTGTTCGGCAGTCAGTCGGCTTAATTTATCCATGGGACTTTTCTCGTCGAGATTCAACACCGAAGTTCAGTGTCTGAATCCCTAAAAATGCAACTCTCCTGTAAAGTTTCTCTTTTTATAAACCCGAGGGCCTCAAAAACCCGATTCTTCTTTCTGTCTTTCGTGTGCAGCCCGTCGATTTTCAACTGGCTGTTAGATGTTTGTGAGTCTTCCAATCGCATTCTCAAAACTGTTCCCAGTCACAACTATTTGTTGAAATAATTCTCCAGATGCGTTCGCAAACTCTCCCGCGCGCGTGTCAACAACGACTTCACTGCAGGAATCGATAGCTCCATCGTTTCTGCAATATCGGCATAACTCATCTCCTCAAACTTGTGCAACAACACCGCCAGCTTTTGACGATCATTGAGTTCTTCCATCGCCGCCAACACAACGCTTTGGGTCTCACTACGATCCAGCAACCGCGATGGCATTAACGCCGACTTCTCTTTAGCCAGAAACTCAGCGGCATTCGGCGTCGATGCATCAGCCCCCGACTGACCTGGCATCTGCACTTCCTTGCGACGACTCGCCGATCGACGCGCATTGCTCGCCAGATTGTTGGCAATTCGAAAGAGCCACGTCGAAAACTTCGCCGTCGGCTGATATCCGTTTTTCGATTTGTAAACCCGCAAAAAAACTTCCTGCGCTAAATCCTCCGCAGTTTCCTGACTATAAACCAGATTCGCTAAAATACTGACAAGCCGATCCTGATAATTCGCGACCAGTTCCGAATACGCAGTATCATCCCCGGCTTTCGCGCGAAGCATCAACTGCACATCAGGATCACGTAAATACGGATTTGCCTGCGAGGTTATAGTGTCGGTCACAACAACACGATCGATAGGAAGGTCTAAAAGGCGATCACTATTCCGTGATCACAACACAGTGAACTCTTTCTCCACTCACGACGCCACGACCACTCATCGACGCGTCATCAGTTTCCTCGGCTCACCCACGTTGTCATTATCTTCACAACTCTCTTGCGGGGAAAGTCAAACCCGACAGATCCAACGGTTTTGAACAAAACTATTCTTTGTCTCTCCACTGAATTATCCCGAAACTGCATAATCCCGAATCTGCAGATGCCGAATCCTTTCCCTTCAATGAAAACGGGCATCCACAACTCCATTCAACACCGTTCCCGGCCTTTTTGCACTCCCACCCCAGAAATGGCGGAACCTCTCCCCACTCAAAACCCTCTCCCCATTCAAAACAGCGTGTGCCAAACTTCCACAGACACCACTTAAACACCGCACGCGCCCAATGGTCACGCACAAATTCTGATTCACCTGAACCACTTCTTAACTGTCATTCAATCGGCCACCACGCACGTCCTACCCCGACGCGCTCCTTCAAACCATCAGGTCTTCGCCTGGCGTCGATAATCCCCCGGCGTCATTCGAAACTCACGACGAAAAACCACGTGCATATACTCAGGATTCTCAAATCCACACGACCGCGCAATGCTTTCAATTGACATCTCCGTCTCACGCAATAACCGCGTCGCCCGTTTAAGCTGAATATGGCGTATCTCCTGCTGAGGAGATCGCCGCAGATACTTCCTCATCCGACGTTCCAGCGAACTGCGTGACAACGAAATCTGCGAAAGGACATCGTTGACCGTCATCCCCTGACAGGCTCGCTCACGAATCATATGAATCGCTTTGGCCAGATCTGGATCATCAATCGCCGTATGATCCGATGATTGACGTGTCGTGATCCCCACCGGTGGCACCAGCACCACCTGATTAGCCACAGTCTGGCCACTCATCAACAACGACAACGATTCCGCAGCTTTATAGCCAATCGCCTCAGCATTCGGGATCACACTCGACAGCGGAGGCTTGGCCAACTGACACAGCAAATCATCGTCGTCGACACCAATCACCGCGATTTCCTCCGGCACATTGATATTGGCGATACGACAGGCATCCAGAATATGATGACCCCGTATATCATTACACGCAAAAATCCCCGCAGGCCGCGGCAAGCCATGCAGCCACTCAATGAGGTTCTTTTGCTCCTGCTCCCAGGGATCGACATTCAAGTCATACCAGCCAGATTCAAAATGGCTGAAATGCAAATTCATATCTTCAATCATCCGTCCGAACGTCTTCCCACGACGTTCCGACCACACCTCTCCCTTGAACCCACAAAACGCAAAATTCTGATACCCACGTTCCAGAAAATGCTCCGCAGCCAGCCGGCCAATCGATTCATCATCTGAGTGAATCATCGGAAATCCAAAGTCTGCACCCCGGTCGGTCAGTTCGATAAACGGGATTCGAGACTTCTTGGCACACTCCGCCAATTCAGGCGTTGTCGTCCGCGAAATAATACCGTCCCCCTTCCAGTCAAAGATCCAGGTCGGAGGTTTCGAAATAATATCACGCTGCTCAAGGAATATAGACCACTCATCGTGGGTGCGCATGTAGCGCACGATCCCACGGAGAATATTCCTTCCGTAAATGCTTGATGTCTCAATAATTAAGGCGACGTGAGGAGTGCTCATTGCGTGATTCCCGAACGGGAGGAAGCGAAATATATCTAAATACTTTTACGATGAGACACATTGAAACATGTGAATCTCATGAGCATAATTAATAATGAGTTCGAAATATATTCAAGCTGAGGCCTCCTCAACTGACAACCGTACTCAATTCGACAATCCACATTTAAGAGTCTTGTTCAGCTTTTTGCAACACAAACCCATCCTGCAATCAAGTATCTGTGGATCTTTTTGACAACTTATCCGCTTATTGGACTGTTTTATAAGTTCAATAACGACATCTCTAAGGGGATCTCCCGAAATGTACTCGCGACATCATCACGCAAACCCTACTTCGCCCGGCCAAAAATCGCTCACATTCTCTTTCATGATCTGTTCATTGGCACTTCTCGCTGGATGCCAGCAGAAACCCTACGGCGGACTCGAACGAGCCGCTGTCGAAGGAACAGTCACGTACGATGGCACGCCCATCAAAGAGGGCACGATCTTCATGGACCCCCTCTCAGGCGATGAGACGCTTAGACGTTCCGGTGCCTCCATCATCGACGGCAAGTATTCCATCCCTGAAGAAAAAGGCCCTAACCTCGGCACCTACTCCGTACGCTTCAGTTCCATGGTCGGCACAGGAAAATTTATCACTCACGGCACTGATAAAGATGAAGTCAAAAAAGAATCGCTCCCCGCTCAATATACGCAAAACTCTGACACATCCATCGAAATCAAATCCGGACTCAATACCTTCGACTTTCATCTCACCAAACCATGACTTCTTTCCGTTGCTTCGAAACGTCTCAATCAACTCATCAATTCGTCTCGTTTTCTAATTAAAGGTTCTTGCTATGAAACGCAAAGGTTTTACGCTCATCGAACTTCTCGTGGTGATCGCCATCATCGCCACCCTTGTCGCCATCCTTCTTCCCGCTGTTCAACAGGCACGTGAAGCCGCCAGACGCTCCACCTGCAAAAACAACCTTAAGCAAATGGGACTGGCGATCCACAACTATCACGATACCTACAACGTCATGCTCCCGGTCAAACTGGATAAAATCCGCTCCACAAGCTGGTCTTATTCCATCCTCCCCTTCCTCGAACAAGGTGCCGCCTACGACATCATCGACAATGCCATCCGTACAAGCGGTAATGCCGATCGCCAGCTCCCCGTCGCTGGAACACTCGAATCACTTGATCCCAACCTGGCCACAAAAGTCGCCGTCTTCCGATGCCCTTCTGATCCCGGTGCTGATAAAAACGAGAACTTCCAGAAAACTCCTGCAACAAATAACTACGTCGCCAGCTTCGGCGTCATGACTGCCGCTGGAAATAATCCCGTCAGATTTGCTGATATCACCGATGGGCTTTCCAATACCTTCAATATGTCCGAACAAGCTCTGGTCGATACGCCCAATCTGGTCAGCCCCGGTTCTGCACTGTTTTTCTACAGCCAGGGTCTCGATACTGATGGCGGTGGACCTTTCCGTAAACCACGTGATGATTCCAGCAACGCCTTTGCTTCTCGCTATCCCATTAATACCTCATGGGATAAAACCGCCAACGCTGCCCCACTCAACTTCACCTCAATGGCTCCAAGCAGCCTCCATCAGGGCGGAGCACAATTCCTCCTGTGTGACGGTGCCGTCCGCTTTATCAGCGAAAATATCTCCATCAATCCAGACGTCAACGTCGGGGGTGGGTCCGGACCAGGCTATGTCTTTAACAATCTTTACGTCCGTGACGACGGCCTCGTCATCGGCGAATTCTAAATCACTTGATGACAACCTCACAACCCGCAATTTTTCCGGGACCGCGATGCTCCGTCCGAACCCCGACGCTGGAAAACCTCTTTCTTAGCCATCAACATTGAGGGGTTGTTCTTGGGTTGAATCTTGTAAAATGCCTTAACAAAAACGCCACAAGCCTTCCCTCGTCAGGGAAGGCTTTTTTTATGCCCTCCGCTTTCTGGCTTGGATTCTTCAACCCGATTTGACACACTCAATGTCCGGTCATGTGAGTTCACCATCAAGTTGAAAGCCCACGTTCCATGAAGTCTCTCACCAAAGAACTCTGGATGGAAGTCCCCCAACGTCGAGCCATCATTTCCATCCATCGCGAAGTCGAACGTCTTGTCACCCAAAGCCAGATTCAAGACGGCCTCTGCCTCGTCTCACCCATGCACATCACCGCTTCTGTCTTCATCAACGACAACGAATCCGGACTCCACCACGACTACGAACTCCTCCTCGAAAAACTTGCCCCATTCAACCCCTCCCCCGACATCTATCACCACAACCGTACAGGCGAAGACAACGCCGATGCCCACCTCAAACGACAACTCATGGGACGCGAAGTCACCCTCGCCATCACCGGCGGCGCCCTCCATTTAGGACCCTGGGAACACCTCTTCTACTACGAATTCGACGGCAAACGACGTAAACGCATTCTCATAAAAATGATTGGAGACTAGCCTCAAACCCCGCTATAGTAAATCTCCATTAACACAACACATTCCTACGAAAGCCGCCCGCATGCGACACCTCATCTCCCAAACCCTCCACCTCAGCCTGAGCCTTCTCCTGATCCCCCTCACACTCACCGCCGCCGAACCAGAAACCGGCTTCAAACCCCTCTTCGACGGCAAAACACTTTCCGGCTGGACCGGCGACTCCAACTACTGGCGCGTGGAAGACGGGACAATCATTGGCGAATCGACTCTCGAAAAACCGCTCACCGAAAACACCTTTCTCCTCTGGGATCAGGGCGTCGTCGACGATTTCGAACTCCGCGTCTCCTTCCGACTCACCGGCTCTCCCTCAGCCAACAGCGGAATTCAGTTCCGCAGCGCCCTCCGTGAAGATGGACACGTCATGGGATATCAGGCCGACATCGATAAAGCCGGAAAATGGGTCGGCTCGATCTACGATGAAGTCGCCCGCGGAACTCTCGCACAACGAGGCCATCAGGCGACCATCGACTCCAACGGAAAGATCACAACCACCCCTCTGGGAGATGTCCAGCAAATTTTAAACGTCATCAAACAAGACGACTGGAACGAATACACCATCCGTGCCCAGGGTTCACACCTCACCCTCACCATCAATGGCGTCACCACAGCAGATGTCATCGATAACGACCCCGCTGGTCTTGACCGCTCCGGCCTCCTCGCCCTTCAGGTCCACTCCGGACCTGCCATGAAAATCGAATTCAAAAACCTCCGTCTCAAACGTCTCCCCTTAGAAGACGGGTGGAAAAAAGTCGTCTTCATCGCCGGTCGACCCAGCCACGCCTATTTCGCACACGAACACAACGCCGGCTGTCTCCTTCTGGCTGAAGCACTGAAAGCCGCTCAACAAAACCAGGGTCTCAAAATCATCACCGCCAACTACTCCCTCGGCTGGCCACAGGATCCCACCGCTCTCGACAACGCAAATACCGTCGTCGCCTACTGCGATGGAGGCAAAGGACACTTTCTCAATGACTATCTCGACGTCTTCGACAACATGGTCGAGCAGCGACACGTAGGACTCGTCTGTCTACACTATGGCGTCGAAACGCTCACCGGACAGCCCGGCGACCACTTCCTCAAATGGATCGGCGGTTTCTTTGAAACCTACTGGTCCATTAATCCCTCCTGGACCGCGAACTACACGTCATTCCCCGATCACCCCATCACCCGCGGCGTCGAACCCTTCGAAATCCGCGACGAATGGTATTATCACATGCGTTTCGTCGACGGCATGCAAGGCGTCACACCCATTCTCAGCGACCTCCCCCCACGCGAAACTCTCACCCGCAAAGACGGACCACACGAAAATAACCCCGCCGTCCGACAAGCTGTCCTCGTCGACCAGCAACCCCAGGTAACAGCATGGGCCTACGAACGTCCAGATGGCAAAGGACGCGGCTTCGGTTTCACGGGCGGTCACATGCACGGCAACTGGCAACACGACCAGTTCCGCAAAATCGTCCTCAACGCCATCGTCTGGACCGCCGGTGGCGATATCCCCTCAACCGGAATCAACTCTCCCACACCCTCCGACGCACAGATGCAAGCCAACCAGGACGATGCACCACCCAAAAACTTCCAATTCAAAAGTTTCCTTGGACAATAGTCCACACTCGCTCTCAGGCAACCTCACGCTCCAAACAACATCCGTTCGGCCTGCTCGTATTTCTCACGTGTCTTTTCCACAATCTCCTCCGGTAACATCGGCGGCGGACTGTTCTTGTCCCACCCTGAACTCGACAGCCAGTTCCTCACAAACTGCTTGTCGAAAGATTGTTGATCACGACCCGCCGCATAGTCCTCTGCCGGCCAAAACCGAGAACTGTCCGGTGTGAGCACTTCATCAATCAGGATAAGATCACTACCAGACAGGCCAAACTCAAACTTCGTGTCCGCAATAATGATCCCGCGCTCAAATGCATAATTCGCAGCCGCTGTATAAATCTCCAGACTCAACTGCTTTAACTGATCGGCCAAATCAGGATTGATGATCGTCGTCATCTCTTTGAAGGAAATGTTCTCATCATGCCCCTCCTCGGCTTTAGTCGCCGGAGTAAAAATCGGCGTCGGCAATCGGCTGCACTGCAGCAGACCGGCAGGCAGCGCCTCTCCACACACCGATTGATTCTGTTGATATTCCGTCCAACCCGATCCCGCCAGATACCCCCGCACGACACACTCAATCGGCACCACATTCGTTTTTCGCACGAGCATGCTCCGACCTGTTAAAGCCTCCCTTTGCTCGGCTGTCAATCCTTCCAATTCCGACAGATCCGTCGACAATAAATGATGTTCCAGTTTCATCGTCCGCTGCAAATATTCAAACCAGCGCACACTCAAACTCGTCAGCAATCGCCCCTTCTCCGGAATCCCGTTGGGCATCACCCAGTCATATGCCGATATCCGATCCGTCGCAATCAACAGCAATCGATCCCCCAGATCATAAACATCTCGCACCTTCCCACGTCGGACCGGCCCGATCTCCAGATCGGTCGTTAATAGCGAACTTGATTGTGACATCTCTCGATTCCGTCGTTCTAAATTCCATGAAGGCGTGCACCCGGGAGGGTTGTATTCAGGGGTCAGGCATGTTGATAATAGACCTGTGTCCTGATGAAGTCTACTGACCGCCACGATGGCGTAACCAGCAGCATCATCCCCAGGGACGTTTTTGTGACCTTGATATCAGGTCCATGGACGCTCGCTTCGCGCGAACTTTCCACGGATCTCAGTCGGCATGATCTCTGTCGACAATTCGATCAACGCCTCATTCATCGACTCACCCGAAGGTTGGCTGTTCTGACAACAACCCCTTCGCCAAAGTCGATCGACGGTCGCGAGGAAGATCTGGAGAGACCAGCGTGGGGACAATTCATTTTTTGGTGCCAGACAATCGCGTGGTCAAAGACCAACCCGAACTCATGGCCGCTTTCACCAGTGGGATTGATGGTCATATTTTCCCGACCAAAGTCTCCACGGGAGCAGGCTTCATCGAATTTTCAAAAACCACCGCAGATAGCTGCAAACTCAATCTTGCCTGGCAAGTCCCCGGCTATGGCCGACCCATCGTCCGAACGGCCTCTCTGAGCGAAAAATACAACGACTACATCCTCGTCGTGGAACTCGCCCGCGGCAAACTCTCCGAACTCAAGGATCAAAAAGCCAGTTGGGAAAACTCTGGCATGAATATCCCCGCCGAGTATTTCGAACTCGAACGCGCCGCATTCCAGTCTTTCCGACAGGCCGCCTGCCAGCAAGACGATGTCCAGGCTGCCACCGAATCTGCTGAAGCCTCACTGGTCAGTTCCTTTCAAGCCAGCGAAATCCTCCTCAAATCCTACATCGCCCAGCGACAGGCCTTCCGTAAACAAAAATCAAATGTCGCCGCCGTCTCCCTCGGTTGCTTTCTCTCCGGCACCGACACCGTCCAGGACTGGTACCCCCTCTTCAATGAACATCTCACGACCCTCGGCGTCCCGCTCAACTGGAAACTCATCGAACAAAACGAAGGCCAATGCCAATGGGAACAGGTCGACCCTCTCATCGAATGGTGCCTGGCCAATCGCATGCTCATCTATAGCAACTCTCTGCTCGACCTCAGCCTCGATGGCCTGCCCCCCTGGCTTCACTATTATCAACACGACCCCATGCATATGCAGGATCTGATCTGCGACTACGTCGAAATGGTCACGTCACGCTACGTCGGAAAAATCCGCAACTGGGACGTCATCGCCAGAGCCAACAGTGGTGGTGCCCCCGGATTTTCCGAAGAGAATCGACTCACCCTCGCCGCCCGCGTGATCGATATCGCCCGTCAGGCAGACGACGAAAATCAACTCTTCCTCAGAGTCGATCAACCCTGGGGTGCCTATCAAGGACGTGGCGGACACCGACTCTCTCCCTTTCAATTCGTCGACGCACTCCTCCGTTCGGGCATCGGCCTGACCGGCGTTAATCTCGAAATCGCACAGGGATATCAAATGGTCGGTGCAGGTTTTCGAGAACTTATGGACATCTCACGCCTGATCGATCAATGGAGTACCCTCGGCGTACCGCTGTATGTCACCCTTGCCATCCCATCCTCCACACAGCCAGACCCCCTGGCCAGCAACCGCATCAAAGTGGTCCCGGAGCAATGGCGTTTTGACTGGAGCCCACAAACTCAATCCGAATGGATCGACGAATGCCTCCCCCTCTTGATGAGTAAACAAGCCGTCGTCGGACTTTTCTGGTCTCACTGGAGCGACCTCCAGCCCCATACCTATCCTCATGCAGGCCTGATCGGACAAGACGCCTCTCTCAAACCCGCCTTCGATCGCCTCATCAAACGCATCTCCCCCTGACTCTCCTCAAAGATCTACTTTTAAGTTGAAACTCCCCTCACTGATCACCTCTCCCCTTAAGGCTCCTGCGCATGAATGAGATCCAGTCGATTCGCGATGTCGGCATCAAAGCCACACATGTCGCCGCCGATATCATTCGACACTACTTCACTCATGGTGTCACCATGCGCTCCAAAGAAAGCTATAACCTCGTCTCCGATGCCGATGTTGAATCCGAACAGGCGATCGTCAAAACCATCCGCCAGTCCTTCCCACATCACGAAATCCTCGGCGAAGAAGGCCATCACGCCGACATCTCCGCCGAACACCTCTGGGTGATCGATCCCCTCGATGGGACCAACAACTTCGCACATCACATCCCGCATTTCGCCATCTCCGTCGCCTATTATTATCAGGGCATCCCCCAGATCGGCATCGTATACAACCCGATCCGGGACGATCTCTACCAAGCCATCAAAGGTCAAGGAGCCACGCACAACGGAAAACCGATCAGCGTCGGTAAACAAACACGTCTCGACGAAGTCCTGATCGGCGTCGGCTTCTACTACGATCGCGGCAGCATGATGGTCGCCACTCTCGAAGCCATCGAGACGCTGTTCGGACAAAACATCCACGGCATCCGCAGAATGGGAACCGCCAGTCTCGATCTGTGTCAGGTCGCCTCTGGCATGTTCGGTGCCTATTTCGAATACCTCCTTTCCCCCTGGGACTATGCCGCCGGAAGGCTCGTGGTGGAAGAAGCTGGTGGGCGCATTACGACGTGCGACGGTCGTGACGTCGGGTTGCAAAAATGCAGCATCCTCGCCTCCAATACCACCCTCCACGAACCCATGCGAACGCTCTGTCAGACTCCCTTTCTGAAAATCTGACCTTCTCCCGCTTTTCAACGTTGCTTCCGGTCGACCTGGATCTCTAAAACAAAATTCTCCCCTACGCACCTAAGCTGCCTCTTGATAGACCACACTCTGCCTGGGCGCGAATCTCCCATTCCAGCCAACGTTCACCGGCAACCATAACGACCAAGGATTCTCCATGTCTTTTTCGCGGTCCTCTCTGACCATTTCCTCTCTGACCATCCTGACTCTGATTCTTCTGATGGGGAGCGATCCACTCCACGCCACACGTTTCATCCGCTCATCATTACACACCAGCTATCAGCTCCAGGGCGTCGATGCCTCAGGAAATCTCTCCTGGGAACTCGCTCAATCGGCACAAACAGTAGATGTCAGTCTTAATAAAAACACAAAACGCATCCGTCTCCACATCAACGGTCTTGTCCCCAATCTTTCAAAGCAAAAAATTCGGACCAGTTCGCAGATCAACTTTGGCTATCAACTCGGCCAATCCACCTCACATGCATCCAAAGATCTGGTGATCGACGATTTCGTCCCACTCTCGCTCAGCGCGAAGTATCTTATCACTGCCTCTGGAAAAGCCGAACTGACGCTCGTCGGCCAATTGACGACTGAACAATTCCAAATCATCTCGCGAGATCTCGACCCAAAGTCCTCTCGTTAGCCATCACGTGTTCTGATAAGAGAGCGATTCTCCGCAAACTCCGCGACAGTGGAAGCACGCGCAAAGTATCTCTATCAACTTGGCTTCATCACGCTTTTCTCAAACGATGCTCCCGCCTGCCCACAATATCAATGAACATTCTTCTCGGTTCTCCATATCAACCTCCGTGTGACGAAACTCATCCCGGAAAGAGTTTTTGGTAGTTGTCGTAGCATCAACGATGGATTATCTTTAGAGCAGTGATACGGAAATGGACCAGTTCTGAACATATTTCATGTCATTTCCACAAGCGTTTCCTCTTCGACAACTACTTTCTATCACGATACCTGATGTCACCCCACCGACGGGCTCACAGACCATCACCTGTGTCTTACCCAGACTGGTCTGTCGCGTTTGCTCGCTCCTTTGGGGGAAACTCTGAAGACAGGCATTCTCTGACCTCAGGCATCGAACGGATGATCGGGACGATCCATGAGCTCAGAGTCTGGCAAAGATCGTGAACGTTCTCAAGGTCAGCCACCACGTGGCCCTTCCAGCAGCAAACCGTCCAAAAAACCCGAGCCGGCTGGCGCTGGCAAGAAACCCGAGCCTGCTGGCGCTGGCAAAAAAACAGAGCCCAAGGGTGCTGTTAATAAACCCCTCAAAAAGTCTAAGAACCATCCCCCCCAGAACGACCTCAGCGACTCCGATGCTCCCAGCCAGGATCGTGCCGACCTGACAGGACAACAACTCGGCAAGTTTGCGATCACCAAAAAAATCGGCTCCGGCGGTATGGGAGCCGTCTATCTGGCCAACGACACACTTCTTGATCGGATGATCGCCCTCAAAATCCTGCCCGACGACAAAGCCGTCAACCCGACTCTTGTCAAACGCTTTCGTGCTGAAGCCAAATCGGCTGCCCTCCTCAACGACGATCACATTGTCAAAGTCTACGAGTCTGGCGAAATCGACGGTCTCTACTATATCTCCATGGAATTCATTGATGGCATCGATGTCTCAGATCTCATCAAACGCAAAGGCAAATTGAGCGTCAAACGCACCATCGATATCTGCAAGCAGATCGCCCTGGCCTTGCAACATGCGTCAGAAAAAAACATCGTCCACCGAGATATCAAACCTTCCAACTTCCTGATCACCCGCCAGGGTGTCGTCAAACTCGCCGACATGGGCCTCGCACGGGCCATGGATGAAGCTGTCGAAACATCCATCACACGCGCCGGTTCGACCGTCGGCACCGTCGACTACATGTCACCCGAGCAGGCCCGCAACAGCAAAGCCGCCGATATCCGCAGCGACCTCTACTCCCTCGGCTGCGCCTGGTTTCACATGCTCACCGGCAAACCACCGTTTTCCGAAGGCAGTGTCACCAATAAACTCCAGGCACACGCCGTCAGCCCGGTTCCCGATTTGCGACAGATCAACCCTGATGTCCCCATGGGGATCTTCGCCATGATTCAGCGCCTGATGGCCAAACGTCCCGAAGATCGATATCAGACTCCAGAGGAACTTCTTGCAGATCTTGAAAATTCCAATATCCTCCGTTCCGACATCGATGAAGGCGGACTCGATGCCCTCGCCAGTGAGGTCATCTCCGAACGAAACGCCGCCAACCGCTCCGGAAAACTTGCGCTTCCTCCCAAAGACAAACGACCCGTCAAAATCAATGACGCCAACGGCTTCTTTGATTCTCTGGTCAACATGATCCCGGTGATCATCGTCGGAGGAATTTCTCTGGCCATCATCGGTGTCATGTGGTGGGCGATCTCCGGCTTTGGCAAGGCCCTCGAAGGAACAGGCAATCAGGCCGCCTTCCCCGCCACCATCGAAGGCGATGAAGTCAATCAGGCAGGAGAAGTCCTTCGAGAAACGACGCAGCCAGGTATGGGCGAACATCCCGGAAACATCGCCGGCTTCGACGACCCCTCCCAGCCCGCCACTCCCAGTTCAGACATCAACCTTCAGGAACGCATCAGCCGCCCCCGCAACTCAAACGCCTCGCCGGCCAGTTCAGGATTGGCCAGCACCTCCATCGATCCGGATGACCCTTTGGCCAAAGACATCGCCAACATTTGGAAAGACCTCAATCAATTTCCCAGGATCTCACTGGCGTCACTCCCTGATTTTCAACCCATCGATGAACAATGGAGTTCTCTGGCCAATGCGCTCTCCGGCAACAACGTCATCGAACTGACCGATGCAGGGCCCTATATGATCACGCAACCCGTGACAATCAATTCCGAACAGTTCGTTTTGAAAAGCAGTCAACACAACATCCGTCCCACTGTCATCTTCAAACCCAACGTCAATTCCTCCTCTCAAACCCTGTCTGCAATGTCGTTTCCACAAGGAAAAATCCTCCTGTCTGGAATTGATTTTGTAATCATCTCCGATTCTCAAACAGCCGCCATCGCCGAACTCCTCGGCAATTCCCGTCTGGATTTTGTCGACTGCTCCGTCACCACCCAGGGAACAGCTTCTCAAACAACAGCCATCTTCCTGAACTCAGACGAACTCAAACCCCAAGCACATCTCCTTCACAGCGCCTTCCGAGGCGACAACCTCACCGCCGTCACCATGCAATCCAACTGGGGCACACTCGACATCGCCCACTCACTTCTGGCCTGCGGCAACCAACCTCCCCTCCGACTCATCGACCCCAAAGAACCGGTCACTTCCTTCTCAACAGCCTCGACACTTTCAATGTCCGTTCAACGTCAACTGACACTACGAAACTCTCTCCTGCTCACCCGCCTATCCGCGATCGAGTTTGATGCCAGCGGACGCATCACCACCTCCCCTCCCACCCAACTCAAATGCGACACCTGCCGCTTCGTCAAGCTTCCTGCACACAACTCTTCACAAGAACAACCTTCGACTTGGCTCAATGCTGTCGGACTCGTTGTGGATAACAGCCCCGACAAACGCAACGGCGTCCAAACTTACTTCAAACTCGATCTGGGACACTCGACCTGGCAAGGTTATGAGTCACTGGCCAGTCTCGAAAACCAGCGTGGCGATCAACAACGCTTCTCCTCCATCCATGATCTGGAAAACTACTGGGGCTCGCGCTGGAGTCAGACCCAACAATCACCCGCCCCAGCCGACGACTCTTTCAACATCTCTTTGGCCTCATTGACCAACGCTCATCTCCAACGCACTCTCGCCTCAGGCGATTCTGCCGACCCTCTCACCAACCTGACATGGGACTCATTCCCTTTCACAGACCAGACCTCCTGGCAGGCAACTCTCCTGGCGCGCTCCGAAATTAACGACGATCAAATTGAAGAGATGTTTCGTAAGGCCGAAATCATCAAGGTCGACCTCAATCGAACACGCCTTCAGGAAGTTCTCAACGATGCCCATCTGCCACGCATCGCTATCATTGAAGTCACAGGGTCAGGAGAAATCGAACTTCCCGCGACGCTGCTGTCCGGCAAACAGATTCGACTCGATTGCTCCAAAGCCCCCGGACTGATCCTCAAACCACAGATCAACAAGTCAACCATCGCGCAGCGCAGCGACGACAAACTCCCCTTCGAATCACTCCTCACCATACAGGATGGTTTGTTGGAACTTCGCCAGGTAACCATCATGATGGGGACCGAAGGGACACGTTCCCTCCAGGCTCCCATCTGGGCAGTCACCTCCGATCGCGGACATCTCGTCATCGATCAATCGGTGCTCGTTGGACCGACCTCCAATATTGATGCCCACGCTGGACTCATCCGCGAACTCTACTCGTCCACGTCTGCTCCCACTCCAGAGGCATTTCTCCAATCACCGAGCATCATTCAAAATAGCGTCCTGATCACCGGCGCCACCTGTTATCAAGCTGACCTGCTCCCCCACAAACTGCTCCTGCACAATTCCGCTCTCATCACACCCGGCGATGGACTCTCCTTGAACCTCAACACGCCCAATGGGTCTTCTCAATCAAAAATTGAATGCAGTCACGTCTCCTTCTGTTGTGGTCAGGCCGCCATCAATATCACCGGACGATCAGCAACTCAAACGGTTTCCTCAGTTCCGATGGTCATCAGCGATTGCCTCTTTGCTCCCTCGCTGACAGCACAAACCAACCTTGTCATCGCGCTCCCTGACCTCAACACACCCCCCGCTCCGCTTTCACTCTGGTGGATTCGAAATGGCATCTCGTTAGGCGTCGGACAATTAACCGCGACGCTTCCACGACGACAGCCAGACGCCGCTCAAGCCTGGGCCAACATCTGGCCTCCCGGTCAGGAATCACAAACCTTACTCGACGCCGATGGGGTGATCTTCGCCGACCCTCTTCCTGAACTCAAAGACTTCAAACTCTCTAACCTCACTTTGGATATTAGTGCCAAAGCAAAGACGTGGGGTGAAAACGCCACTCCCATCGGTGCTTCCATTGATTCACTGGTCAAACTCACCGAACGCCTCAATCAGACAACCCCCGGCATGCAGGATGTCACTCCCGGCGGCGGACAAAAAATCATCCGCCCCAAGTTTTAACTCGCTGTATTCTCGACATCATGACAAACGCGATTCATCCAATCCGCTTTCACAACGTCAGAAAATGCCACTTCAACGGATGCATATCACTCGACAGAATGCCGTTACTTCACAGAATGAACCGTCGTCTCCGGTTCCCCGTCATCTTCGCTCCACACCGAAACTACATAGGTCCCTGGCCCCCAGACTCGCGGCTCAAAGAAATCATCGTTGACTCGCAGTGTATAAAGCACCTCACCAGTCGATTGATCAGCCACTTGCACAACGGGATCGTCACCTTCTTCAAATCGAAGTTTCGGCAGGCTCGAATAGGGCGTACGGTTATAATTCTCTGACATAAATACCGTCCGCGGCCACCCTTCATACTGCGAGGCATCGGGGTCTGCCGGATCCGACGCGCGTGGCCAGTTCTCAATGATCGATCGTTGATCGGCAACGTCCATTTTAATGATCCCATATCCCGGCATCCCATTGTGCAACGCCTTGGGTTCTATTCCCCGATCCTCTCCCGGATTGGCCACCGCATAGACCGTCACCAGATTCCCAAAGCCATCTTTGAATTCTCCCGTGCAGTCTTCCTTGCTCGGCTTGAAGTAGGGCTTGGAACCATCCTGCCGGGGTGCCCAGGCACGAGGATAGAAATTCGCCGTCGCAGGAAAACAAAACGACCAGTTCGCATCGTCATGCGCATCGATTCCATGCTTGATCAACGATGAAAGATGCTGATCACCCCCAATATGCAGACAAAAACAACGCCTCAATAAATCCACGGCTTTGTTTCGTCCCGATTGTGGCCACCCATTGGAATCCAGATCCGCAATCAGGCGTTCCATCCCTCCGCCATGGTGAGTGGCCATGTTCGCAAAGATCGTCTGGGAGACCGCCAGTTTCATATCCTGACCCTTCCAGTCTTCACTCCACTTCTTGAGATAATCGAGTTGTCGCGCTCCGAGCAACTCAACACCAGGGATATCAAGTTTTGTCGTATCAAACTCAGGATCATTAAAGTGATCCGGACGCGGGTTCTTGGAGTCGGGCATATCCGGTCGATGGCAACCCGATTTGAACTTGCGATCTTCAAGCACGCAAATCCCCAACCGACCCACGGTCAGCGACGTATACAGCGCTTCGAGATTTTGCTCGACGGGTTCACGATGTTCCTGACCATAGGCGATGTTGGGATCAGGCAGATGGCTCGACTGTGTTTTCTGCACAATGTCGACAAACGATGCCGGATGCACATACCCCCCGTCATGATCACGACCGGGCGCCTGTCGCCCCCCCTGCCCCCACAGGTTCCCCTGAAAGACATCATGATCATCAGGCAATGTGATCGCCGGCACGTTTGCAGTCATCCCGCGATATGCCCAACACCATAGGTACCATTTATAAAGATAGTCCAGTTCAATATTCGCGACATCAGGAAACGTCGGAGCTGCCCCTTCGTAAATCTGATCACCTGCAAAAAACAGAATGTCCGGGTCATGCTTGAGTGCATGCGTCGTGATCTGTGTATGGGGAAACCACATCTGCTCAGGCCAGTTCGTCTTGCGACTGATGGCGCTGCTGTTGTTGTCATTGCAGGAAAAGGCACCAACAGTAATCACCTCTTTTTCAACCGGGTCATGCTTGATCAGACCGCGAAATGGTGTCGACGAAATCGGCTGATCACCACGACTCACATACGTCAATTCATAGTCCATATCCTGATCGCGAAAAGCTGACCAGTCCAGAGAGAACCGTGCAATCCAGCTCCCCGGTTCCACCACGGAATCCTGAGTCGCAACCACTTCAGAACGTCCCTTTGCTGAAACCTTCAGACGCACGAGATGTTGTTGCGCTTTCCCCAAGGGAGGCAGTTGAGCCGTCAGATTCAATGTTCCCGCCTGCTGCAGATATTGCGCCGTCAGAACCGGTCCAAAGACTTGTTGTGGAGAAACGGTGATCGACGACCCGTTGATCTTGAGATTGTCAAACCAGAATGTTCCCGCAGGCGTCCGCTCAGTCCGTGCTTTCTTGATCGCTCCCGAGCCTACGCCCGGATGGGCCACCAGCGCGATGTTGCCGATCAATGAAACGTCCTGCAACAGGATCGATGTCTTCGACAACACCTGTGTGCCTTTGATGATTGTTTCAGAGGAATCCAGAATGCTGAATTCCACCTTCCAAACGTCCTCCTGCTTTATGCCCACGACCTTGAGTATCAACGGCTTCGACAGGAGGTTGGTCCGTTGTGGATTATTCGGCGATGTCTTTTGTGCAATCAGGTCGAGGGCATTCTCTTTATCCATCTGTTGAATAAAAGGTTGATACCCAACTGTCAAACCAAACAGCGTACCAAACCCCGGCCCCGGCCATTGATGAATGATCGAAGCCGCGCGATAATCCATCTGACGTCCGCCCGCTCCGAGCAATATCCCCACAAAGGCATCATCGTTGATCAACTGATGCGGGTCGATCTGACCCACATCGACCGTCAGTTCAAAATCTCCGGCATCTTGAGTGATCTGAGTAGTCAATAGATGCGCGGTACGTAAAGGTAGCTTGCTTTCATTGGCGATGCATTCCAGGCGATGATTATTGATCTGCCAATCCTGAAGACGGTTCGCCCAGAACTCTGCACCGACCCACGTACGGTCTTCGGCATCATTCCAGTCGGCAGCAAACTGACCTGCCACAGACAGCGACACCCCGTCGGTTATTGAAACAATGCCAGCAAATGCCAGACAAAAAAACAATCGTCCGCATAGGAGATAGGGTTGTCGTCGTCGCATGGAGTCGCCTCGATTCTAGTCATTGTCAAGTGGGTCTAAGGTAGTCTTCGTTGGATCGTCAAAAGCCACTTGTTAAGGACGATATTCCGGGCGAATCTCACCTTCGAACGAGATCGCAGGTTGAGGCTGATCAACTTTCCCAAGCGCACGCACACCCTTGCCGAGTTTGTCCAAACCCAGATCAGCGTCGACCTCTTCCAGTCGAGACCTGAGCAGCATGACAACATCAGGATGTTGCTCATAGACATTGTGTTTCTCTTGGATGTCGTCTTCCAGATTGTAGAGTTCCAATCGATCGGGAAACAATTTCCACTCGCGGACGCGGATCGCTTCGAGCTTGAGTCCTCTGTAATACAAGAACTCTTGTCTTTGTGGTCCACCGTCATCGAGTTGGCTGAGGTCCATGCCATCGATGATACGATCATCAGGAACTTTTGCACCTGTCATCGCAGCGACCGTCGGAAGCAGAT
>JBGSVC010000428.1:0-9187 GCA_041753175.1 Planctomycetaceae bacterium | reverse complement strand
ATGGAGCTTCTCCCCTTTTACGGGGTCGTTGATTCCGGGGATCGCATCGGTATCGGTGAACAACTGCACGCGCACGAATTCTCCAAGTTTGTCGAGAACTGCGGGCTTGGAGAGCACCGTCTTTTCCATCTTTCTGCAGTTGATGCAATTCACTCCGGTGAAATCCAGCAACATCGGCTTGCCATGTGCTTTTGCATACGCGGACGCGATTTCATAGTCGAGGGCAAACTCCAGGCCGTGATGAACCAGATAGGGACCCAGATCTTCTGGAATGGGCATCATTTGATTCGCCATACCTGTGGGGGTCACTTCATATTCGAAGACCGGTGGAGCAAACGATTCAATTTGCTGCCAGACAAACCCCGTTGGTTTCTTGGCGGCAAAAATGCCTTGCGCGAAGTAGGCTCCCAGACCCAGAAATGAGATGGCGATGGCAAATTTCACGACAGAGATTTGTTGCACTGGTGTGTCATGTGGAAGACGGAACATTCCCAACAGATAAAATCCTGCTACCAATGAGAGCACCATCCATGCTGACATCACCAAACCATAATCAAAGAAGTAGGCTTCGGGATGCCAGGCAAGATCAGCCACGGATAGAAATTTGAAAGCAAAAGCGATCTCGACGATTCCCAAAATCACTTTCACATTATTCATCCACCCGCCACTTTTGGGCAGTGACGCCAAATAACTGGGAAAAAGTGCCAAAAAGAAAAATGGCAATGCAAAGGCAAAAGAAAATGTGAGCATCCCCAAAATTGGCCATAACAAATCACCACGTGAAGCATACACCAACAGCAATCCGACAAATCCGAACGTGCAGGTGAAGGAGACAAGGGTAAACGTCAGTGCCATAAACAAGACACCAATGATCCCCCCCTGCCCTTCCCGGCTTGAAGACAGATTCATCATCCAATAGGGGACGCTGATTTCAAACATGCCCAACAGGTTAAACGCAAAGACGATCAGGAATACCGCTAAGGCAATGTTGAGCCAGGCATTGTTGGCCAATGCCGTCAGTGCCGTGGCACCAAAAACAGCCGACATGATCACACCCAGAATCGTAAATCCCCCCATGATCCCCAGGCAATAGACGCTAGCCAAGACCACCGGATTACCTTGCTTTTTCTCAGCTTTCTTTAGAAAAAAGCTGACCGTGACTGGGATCATCGGGAACACGCAGGGAGTCAGTAAGGCCAGTAAACCGGCAGTAAAAGCGGCGATGAGAAATTGCATCAGGCCGTCGCTGCCTGGCGCCTTGGGAGTCGAATCGGCTGAAAATGTTGTGACGTTTTCTTTAGGTTCCGAAGGTGGGACAGTTACTTCCGATTCGGCTTGACCAAACGGGACGACGTCTTCCTCACTAACATCTTCGTCAGACATGGTGATTGAGGAATCAGCCAACGCAATGTTGTTTCCGACGACCTCGCTGAGGTGAGACTGACTTAGGTCAAGATTTGCGCTAAAGTCTTCAAGATACGGGCGACAGGTGGTCGCATCACACACCTGAAATTCTGCAACTCCTTCAATCGAGACTACCTTTTGGTCTGGCTTGATCTGATAGTCTCTGGTCCAGGTAACCTGATCGGTATATTTCTCAACATCCTGCTCGAAATCTTCACTGTAGGATGTTTTCGGTGGATGGTCTGGTGTGAATGGGGCTGAGCTTTCCACAACACCTTCCAACGATTTGACCGTCAGTCGTGTGGCGGCACCAAAGGCTGGATTCGTGGAATACGTATACGAGCCTTGCGGAATTTTCAGAGAGATTTCCAGTATTACGAATCCGGATTGATTCTCATGAGGCTTGAGACTGCAAGCAAGCTCTGCTTTGCCTGATTTTTTCAGTCCAAAACCAGAATTCAAATCCAGAGGTCCGTCACTGAGGCCGAAAGGATCGCTCCCCAGTAGATCTTGAGCCATAACTGATTGATTGCCCAGCAGGCACACCGAAAATATCAACAGGTAGAAAACGGAGCGAATAACCATAGTGGGGTCCGAAAAAGGAGGCAGTCATTTGTGTCCAACGACATAGACGTCAGACAATCCAAAGTTCACAGGAGAACTGCTGCAGGGGATGTCGAAATTCAGTTCTTTATCTTACAACAACTCCCGAAGTTTTGTCATCGTAAGTTTCCGTTGCGGTTGATTTCCGTATGAACAAAAAACCATCAGACAGTCTCGAACTGTCTGTTGGTGTCACAAAATCTACGAGGAAATGAATCAACCCGAAAGATGTTTATCCTGTCCTGTTCCTTCATCTGGCCCAGTCGGAGCCGTTCCCATGCCCCATTTGAGTAATGGGGGTGTGACCATCGTCGTAATCATGACCATGACCACAATTGCTGAAAACGTAGAGTCACTGATGACATCATGGCCTTCTTTTGTTCGCAGGGATTTTCCTACGGCGGCAAAGATCAAGCCGACCTCACCGCGTGGAATCATTCCCAAACCAACGGCCATTTTGTTGAGGCCTTTTTCTGTCACACCCAATGCACAAACCTGTTTACCAAGAATGGCGACAAATGTCAGAGCCGCAGCCAATCCCCAGACACTTGAATCGGCAAAACTGCTCAAATTTACGCCGATGCCCATCTCGACGAAGAAAATTGGAATTAACAGAGCGCCAATCGGATGGATCGCATCTTCCAGTTTATGGCCTTCCTTATCTTTGAGTTCTCTATAGTGAACCTCTTCCAGAATTAAACCGGCTGCGAACGCTCCGACGATAGGAGCCAGACCTGCCACACCGGCAAAGTAGGAAAAGACAAAACAGATGATCAGCGATGTGACCACCAATAATCCGTGACCATGCAACTTGTTAGCGAAGATAAACAACGGACGTGTAAAGAACATCGTGCCCAGCAGGATTGCCCCAATCAGGAATCCGAAGGCCTTGCCGCAGATAATCCCGATATTTCCGGGGTCTACGGATCCTGTCAGAATGATCCCTTGTGCGACGGCGAGCACAATCAGGCCGAGCACATCATCGATGACCGCTGCACCCAGGATAATTTTCGATTCGCGGGCCTTGCTTTGGCCCAGATCTTTGAGCACGCGAGCCGTAATGCCGACGCTGGTTGCGCACAGCGCTGCTCCCAGAAACATGTGGACTTCCCATCCTTCCTGAGGAATCAATAAATGTCCCACACCCCATCCGAGTAGAATTGGTGCGACCACGCCCAAGATGGCAACCAGAAATGAAGAGACACCGACTGACATCATTTGATGTATGTTGGATTCCAGCCCGACCTCAAAGAGCAAAATCAAAACACCAATTTCCGAGAGCATTTTCAACACAGCACCTGCAGAATATGGATCTCCCAATGTATGCTCAGCCGGTGCATGCAAAAAGTTGAAAACCTGAATGCCACCGGTGAGCATGGCAAAGTTGCCAATGACCACGCCGACTACCAATTCTCCTAAAACCGCGGGCAGTTTGATCCGTTCAAACAAATCGCCGCCAATTTTAGCCAGTCCTAAAATGATCGTCAGACCCGCCAGAATCGGGGTGATGGGTGACTGGTGGCCACCTCCACCACTGTGTTCTTCCCCGCCGTGTTCACCTTCGCTGTGTTCACCTTCGCTGTGTTCGCTCGTCGTATGGTCGTCGTCTGTATTGGTGTGGACTGTTTTCTCAGTCGACTCGCCACCAGGGCTATGGTTGACAGTCGATGTTTCAGATGAAGTGGTCGATTCTTGAGCATACGCCTGATTATCGTTTGGGCCACGCACGAGTACATGCTCGAACATCCACATGCCCAGGGTCATGGCGGCAAGTAGATACAGAATACGGGTCGGCACAACATGGCGACGAAACAATGCGTTTTGCATAATGAGCTTTCAGGCGCTAAAACGAATGGGGGGATGAACTCAGACAAGCTTGAGGTGTGTCGAGACGATTTTATGATATTTTCAGAATTTGGAAGAAGAGTCGTATTCCGCAATTCAACGATTGCAAAAACGACATTCGGTCCAGAAACTCCCTGTTGATATAAACTTAGAAAAGAGAGTAATATAGAGACGATGGTTTTCTTGCAAGGCAGACTTTTCACAGATCTGCGGACTTGCCATTGATGATCAGTTGTCAAAAACCTGTCAACAACAGGCCCCACTCTCATTTCCCAAAATCCCCCCACAGACAAGGATGTCTGTCCAGTGAATACATTGCATTTACTCGTTCGCGTCTTAATACGTGAATCTCATTTCAAAAATTCCGTTGCTGACGCACTACGGGTGCATGATGACCATTGTCCAATTTGGGTTGCAGGATGGCTTTTTCTGCTATTGGCGGGTTCGTCTGTAGCAGGTGAGAGGCAATGGATTGATCACACTCAGCTTCAATTGCCAGTCGGATTTCAAGCCAGCGTCTATGCCGATGATGAATTGGCCCATGATATTTTCTGCATGACCACAGACTCAAAGGGGCGCATCGTCGTTTCAGGTCCGGGATATATCAGAATTCTGGAAGATCCAGATCAAGACGGCAAGGCAGATAGCTACCTGACATTTGCCGAGAACGTGGAAGACGGTGCTCAAGGCATGGTTTTCGACGGAGACGACTTATTATGTATCGCTGGTCCGGGTCTGGTTCGATATGTCGACCGCAATCGTGACGGTCTTGCCGATGCGCCTCCACAAATGATGCTCAAACTGGCCACAGGTGGGGAACACAACGCCCACGCAATTCACCGTGGTCCCGATGGGTGGTGGTATCTCATCACGGGCAATACTGCGGGTATCTCAGGAGCGTACGCAACGTTGCCGACTTCGCCCGTCAAGCATCCCTATGCGGGCGTTGTCTTAAGACTTAATCCCGCGTTATCAGGTGGTGAGATTTTTGCAGATGGTGTGAGAAATGCCTACGATTTTGATTTCACCGCAACCGGCGAACTCCTGCTTTACGACAGCGATACAGAACGCGATGTCAGCCTTCCCAGCTACCGCCCCACCCGGATTTTCCATGCGATTCCCGGGTCACATCAGGGCTGGATTACAGACACGTGGAAGGATCCTGATTACGGATTTGATATCAGTCCTGTTGTCGGTGAAACCGGTCGAGGGTCTCCGACTGGTGTCGTCACTTATCGCCATCATCTTTTTCCGCAAACATATCACAATTGTGTTTTTGCTATGGACTGGACATTCGGAAGAATTTGGGCTGTCCACCTGAAACCACAAGGCAGCAGCTACCAATCGGAAGTCGAGTTATTCGCTCAGGCGGTCGGTAATTTCGGCTTCGCACCAACGGGAGGCCTGATTGGAAAAGATGGAGCACTTTACGTCTGCGTCGGGGGACGTGGTACACGGGGTTGTGTCTATCGGATTGCACCCGAGAAAACAGAGAAGGAACTGGCGTTCGAGTTGCCACTCTCGGAAATTGTCGAAAATACCCACGAACTGAACATTTCTGAAGACTTGATCAAAACTGATACGTCTGTTGTAGAGCAATCCCTCACGAGCCAATCTGTCACGGTGGTCAGTAATCAGCTCGTGGCTTCTGACTCATCGTCTGAGAACACCAACCTGCATCGTTATCCCCAGGAATTCTTCCGTGTCGTCGACGCCCCCCAACCGCTCTCGAGTTGGTCAAGAAATGACTGGCTCCCCTTTGCATTACTCCTGAACGAACAAATTTTTATTACCGCCATTCGCGATACTCAGCTCACGGATGCCCAACGCATCCGTTCCCTTGAGATCCTGACAGAACTCTATTCAGGGCCAGATGTCGATCTTCTGACCAGACTCTCGGCTGACCCTTCAGCCAGCCTGCGAGCACGAGCCGCCTGGTCTATTGGACGAAGCATGCCAGGAAGTCCTCGTCATGATTTGCTCAAACCCTATCTTGATGACCGCGATGCCTGGGTGGCAAGGTCTGCCTGGGAAACACTCGTCGGGTCTGAGCCATCTGAGCTCGCTGAGTATTTGACGGAAATGTCCTCAGCAATCAATCACGAAGATCGTCATGTTCGCTTATTAGTGACACGCCTGGCCGCCCGTCTCCCTGAGGCTGCTTTCCGTGAACTGGCGACCAAAGCTGTCAAAGGTGGATGGACGGCTGCCATCCACGTGGCGCTGATCTATTCGGTTCGCAGTCAAAAAGTAAACGCGTATGCATTAAATATCGCCAGTCAAATCCTGCGAAATCCTGACTTTAAATCGCAGCATCTGGATGCCGTTCTATTAATTCAGTCTGCCGTCGGTTCTGTCGGTCCTGCTGCGGGCGTTTTGCCAGGTTTTGAAGGTTATACGCCGTTGTTATCTCTGGCGTCTGCCGAACGAGAACTCGATCCGGTGCGCATCCTGCTGGAAGAACAATTTCCCACTGAAGATCCCCTCGTCAACCACGAGATGGTTCGCACACTGGCAATGCTTTCTACATATAGCCCACAGGTCGTCACGAAACTACTCGATCAAATCACGCAGGAATCAAATCCCACCGAAGACATTCACATTCTCACCGCGATGGCCCGCATTCCCGCCGAACGCGATCTGGACCAATTGACCAGAACAGCGCAAGCCATGTTGAATATTCGTGAAAAACTTGACCAGGCAGGATCGCTCGTCGATACCCATTTCGAAGACCGCATGATGGAGATCTACGAGGCACATGTCAAAATCGCCCCGTCGATGCCCGCTGTCATGGTTCAGGATGAAGATTTTGGCTGGCCCGACCATGTCCGTTTTTTATCCCAGATCAATCCCGATGATCTTGAAGCAGCAATGATGAAGTTTGTCGAAAAGCTGGAACGCGATCCTGATAACTATCCCTGGACCGAAGATGCCGTCTTTGTGTTGGCACAAACGGGTGATCCTGAGATTCTTGAAATGATTCGCGGGTTGGCTGATCGTTCAAGTCTGAGAGCGGCAGTGCTGATGTCACTTGCCGAATATGCAGATCCTCAAGACCGCGAACTTATGCTGGATGGACTCCAGGATTTTCAGGTTGATGTCGTACAAACTTGTCTGACGTATTTCGTGGCTTCTTCGGAAAAGTTAACGTCTGATGAGATCGTCCACCTCTATGCGGCTGCCAGAAAACTGGATCAAGGCGAGGAAGCATTCGAGGTTCGTTCGCAAATCATGGACTTCCTGATGACACAAACAGGGCAAAATCATGGGTTTATCGCCGGCCAACTCGGATTTCGTGACCAGTCTCAAGCTCTGGCGGCTTGGGGAGACTGGCTCAATGCGAACTATCCCGAACAGATGGCCACCATGGCAGGCGTGAATCCTCAAACGTTTCAACAATGGCGAACTCGTTTTGAAAAAATCAGCTGGGCCTCGGGAGATCCTGTCCGTGGACAACTCGTCTTCGAAACCGCGTCGTGTGCTCGTTGTCATGGAGGAACCAAGGCGCTTGGACCAGACCTTTCTGGAGTAGCCAAACGATTTTCGCGAGAAGACCTGCTCACCGCGATTGTCGCGCCCTCGAGAGATGTCTCGTCTCGTTACCAGACGTTTGCAATTTCCACCCTCGATGGCCATGTCTTCACGGGCCTGATCGTTTACGAATCGGTCGATGGTGTCGTCTTAAGGGATGCGATGAATAAAACGTATCGCGTGGAAGCCAAAGACATCGATCAACGTCAGATACTGCCAGCTTCGCTCATGCCCGATGGGCTGGTCGATACCTTGACGGATCAGCAACTGGCAGATCTGATTGCTTATCTGGAAAGTCTGGGCCAGTCTCGTATTGCCCTGCAACCCTCCAATACGCCTCAATAAGCCAAGTCAGTTCAACATATGTGGAAATAGATTGCCGAAACATCACAGGCAAATCGAGGTCTTCGAGAGTGAAGGTTGCTTGAAGCAACTCTTCTGGCGCTGTACTGTTTACCAACAGGATGTCTCGAAACGACCTGATAGGCGTTGCTTCCGGTTGTTTATGAATCTTTAGGATAACACAATGTCTTCCACCTTAAGCCCCGCAGCAATCATTTTAGCGGCGGGCAAAAGCACGCGTATGAAATCAGAGCTTCCCAAAGTTCTGCATCCAGTTTGCGGCCGACCCATGATTGAGCACGTACTCGATGCTGTTCGAAACGCCGGTGTTTCCAAAATCGTGGTCGTTGTTGGTCATAAAGCTGACGACGTCAAAGACGCGCTAAAAAATCACAACGATCTGGAGTTTGTACTTCAATCTGAACAGCTTGGTACAGGGCATGCCGTCATGATGGCTCGAGAAGCATTGGCCGATTTTCAAGGCTCTGTGCTCGTCCTGGCCGGGGATACTCCGCTTTTGAAATCGTCGACATTGAGAAAATTGCTCGACATTCAAAGTCAACATAAAGCGGCTTGTGTTATCGGTACAGCCATCACTGAAAACAACTCTGGCCTGGGACGCATCGTGCGCGATCGCCTGCGTAATTTTTTGAAGATTGTGGAAGACAAAGACGCCAACGAAGAAGAACTCAGAATCCGTGAGATTAACACCGGCTGCTTTGCCTTTGATTGTCAAAAACTCTTCGCGGCACTTTCCAAAATCAAAACTAACAACGTTCAGTCTGAATACTACCTGACTGATTGTCCCGAGATTCTCCGACATGACCATCAAGTTGTGATGGCTGCTACCGAGTTTGATATGCGTCAGGCGATGGGAGTCAATACACCACAACAACTCCAGGAAGTTGAAACTGTGATGCTCAGTCAACAAACTTAGGAACTTTCAAAACACTTCTGGCAGTTCAATCCTGACAGCCCACTTCTGACCATGATAAGTTGCCCTGATGTATGACCAACTGACCATCCTCTCCGGACGTGCTCATCCGGCGTTGGCGACAGAAATCGCAGAGTATCTAAACGTCTCATTAGGAGCAATCACGCTCGGTAATTTTCCGGATGGCGAAATCGCCGTCAAGCTCGATCAGAATGTCCGTGGTCGAGACGTGTTTATCATTCAGCCGACCAGTCCACCGGTTAATGAAAACCTGATGGAACTTCTCATCCTCATTGATACCTGCAAAAGAGCCAGTGCCGAACGAATTACTGTCGTCATCCACTATTTTGGATATGCCAGGCAGGATCGCAAAGATTCAGGACGGGTTCCGATCACCTCCAAACTGGTCGCCAATCTGATCACCCAGGCCGGTGCCGACCGTGTCTTGACCATGGACTTGCATGCTGCCCAGATTCAAGGTTTTTTTGACGTGCCCGTCGATCACCTCTACGCGGCGCCCGTTGTCGA
>JBGSVC010000427.1:0-2232 GCA_041753175.1 Planctomycetaceae bacterium | reverse complement strand
TGCCGAGAGGATGCTTTACAACCAGTCACAGGAACGATCTTCGTGAGGTTGACGGGCCGAGCGGAGGAGTTGGGCAAGCGATTCGAGATGCTCGGGAGTAAGGTGGCCAAGTTGCTGTTGGTGCATTGTGCAGACTTTGTCAGAGAGTTCTGCCAAGAGTTCGACGCCTACGGGGGAAATCTCGACTTCAACGACACGCCGATTTTCTGATTTTCGTTGGCGTTTGATAAGGTCCCGTTTTTCGAGTCGGTCGAGCATGCGGGTGATATCGGGGCTGCGTGAGATGAGCCTGCGAGCGAGGGTGAGTGTTTGCATGCCGTCGGGTCTGGCGGCTTTGAGAAGCCTGAGGGCGTTATATTGCTGGGCAGAAAGATCGTATTGAGAGAAAAGTTGATCTTCGAGCGCTTTGAGGCAATCGTAGGTGCGCCAGAGGTTGAGATAGACCTCCTGTTCGTGGGTGTCAAATCGACCGGCACGCGGCATAATGAATAAGACCTTTTGGAGTTCAGAGAGATCAATTGAAGGGGGAGAAGTCGTCTGGATGTCCAGAACGGTTCTCGATGACAGGCAATTCCAAAACGCATCCTGCGTCTGTGAGGCGACGCTTGAACGTCAAACGACTGTGTTACCCACCCTGCGAGCCGCCAGATCACGCTCTTATTATGTGTGATTTATTCTAAGATACGCGATGGCGCAGACGACGGGACATGGACTGAGTAAAAGATTGGGAGAAATGCGGAAAATTCGCATGTCGCCCTGGGAACAGTCTGGAGAGAGACATTGTTTTTGAAAGGAAATTCGGTTCAGGATTCCGATGGCTCTGGGATATAGGAGCGGAGGATTTCGAGGACTGCCTCAAAGTTGAGGTCACTGGTATCGATTTCGATGGCGTCCTGGGCTTTGACAAGGGGAGAATGGGCCCGGGTGCGATCCTGCTCATCTCGTAGACATTGGTCGTTGAGAATTTGCTCGAAGTTAGCCGAGAGGCCTTTGTCGATCATCTCCTGGTAGCGTCGTTGGGCACGGACTTCGGATCTTGCGGTTAAGAAAAATTTGCGATTTGCATGAGGAAAAACGACGGTACCTTGATCGCGTCCTTCAGTGACGACGTGCCTTTCGAGAGCGAAGTTTCTTTGCTGAGCGACGAGTGAGTGACGCACTCCGGGAATTTGTGCAATTAGCGAGGAGGCCTGTGCCACTTCCGGGGTGCGGATGAGGTCTGAGATTTCGTGGCCGTCAATCCAGACTTCGTAGGGGTCGAGTTCGATGGTGCAGTTGTCAGCCATTTCAGAAATTCGCATTTGATCGTCGAAAGGGATCTGCAGGCGGAGTGTATTCCAGGCGATCGCACGATACATCGCTCCTGTATCGAGGAATGCAAAATCAAGACGTGTGGCGAGTTCTCTGGCGAGGGTACTTTTTCCCGTGCCCGCGGGTCCATCAATCGTTATGATCATGTCAACTCACTTTGAAAGAGACATCCGTTTGCCCCGATTCAGTTTACGATGATTTTTGTCAGTCAGCGTTTCTTGGCGAAGTATTTGAGATATACAAAGACGGCTGAGAGCGGGCCGGCAATCGGCATGGTCAATAACAGGAAAGACCAAGTGGGCAACAAGAGTGGTCGAATGACATAGTTATCGAGCAGGTAAGCGCCGAAGAAAGTCCAGCAGACGATAATGATACCGATTTTTTTGGCGTCTTCAGGATTTGCTGGAGCAGAGGAGACCTTTGTCGTTTTCTCTGGTTTGCTTTTTTTGTCTTTAGCTGGGGCGGACTCTGATTTGCTGCCCGATTTGACGGTTGACTTTTTGCCTGCTGATTTTTTAGACGCAGCGACGGATTCGTCACGAGCTCCTGGGGCGTAATATTTGGCGATGGCCTGATTGATGGACAGTGGAGTGGCGATAACGGCGCGCATAGGAAGTTCGAAGCGAAGTCGGATTTCATCTTCGAGTTCGTGGTCGGGCAGATCCGGACAGGCCACAAGGACGACATCATCGTCGATAAACAAGGGAAGGCATTGATATTTTTTAACAACCAGACGGGGGACTTGATCGAGCACATCGTCGTCGGGGAGAAGTTCGGCCAGGTCGACAAAGGCCATACGTTTTTCTTCAGCGAGAAGCCTGGCGGCGGTCTCGGAATCGGTGAGTTTCATCTGGACGATGGCGTCGCGGAAATCGAGGCCTCTTCTGTCTGCAAACTGTTCCGCATCCTTGACCTGTTCGC
>JBGSVC010000426.1:0-5267 GCA_041753175.1 Planctomycetaceae bacterium | reverse complement strand
GGGGAGACGACATTGTAGAAATAAAACTGATAAGGTTAGTCTAATGACGGTTAAATGTTATTGTGCGTCAGGGGCATCAACAATGACACTGATGTGGGCAAAACGTTTCTTAATCAGATAGCCCATCCCTCGATATCCAGGTCGCATTCGTTTAAACATCGGGCCGCCATCTGCTTTGGCTTCTTTGATCGTCAACTGGTTGACGTTTCGAGCACCACGATCTTCGGCATTGGCGACAGCACTTTTGAGGACTTTTTCCAACAGCTTGGCGCCACGGTTCGGCGTGAAGCGAAGTTGATTGAGTCCCTCTTGCACAGTCATACCCGTGATGATCTTGGTGAAAGGACGAACCTTTGTTGCCGAGATTCGAGCGAACCGATGTACTGCTTTGATGTCAGCCATGAAGGCACCTTAATATCTGCAAACCACGAAATTGATCGAACAAAACCAGTGACTGGACAAGCCACGGATAAAATCTGGAAACTATCGCTTGCCCTTGGCTCCGTGACCACGGAACGTTCGTGTCGGAGAAAACTCGCCGAGTTTGTGTCCGACCATGTCTTCTGTCACATAGACGTTAACATGGGCACGACCATTGTGAACCATGAACGTATGGCCGATGAACTCAGGAGAGATCGTCGAATTACGTGCCCAGGTTTTGATCGGTTCTTTGCGGCTATCAACATCGAGCTTGCCAATCTTCTTGAGAAGTTTGACATCGATATAAGGGCCTTTTTTCAACGAACGCGACATGCGCGAATCCTTCAAACTATAAACGGAAAACGGAGAGAATCATGTGAATATGGAAAGGTTAGGGTATCGGCGTGAATCAGATCTTCAGTTGACCATAACGGCGAGAACGTCGTCGACGGACAATGGAAGAAGATGATGGTTTTCGACGCTTGCGAGTCTTCCCACCTTTGGCCAGTTTCCCGGTTGGTGAACAGGGATGGCGACCACCGGCATTTCGGCCTTCGCCCCCACCCATCGGGTGGTCGATGGGGTTCATCGTGGTTCCGCGAACGTGAGGACGAATCCCCATCCATCGTCTACGGCCGGCTTTACCCCAGTTGATGTTGATGTAGTCACTGTTACCAATTTGGCCGATCGTTGCACGACATGCAGAGGGAACCCGTCGAACTTCGCCGGAAGGAAGAGTCAACTGAGCCCAGTTACCTTCAGTGGCGTTGAGTGTGGCATACGTTCCTGCACTGCGGCACATCTGGCCACCACGACCGGGTTGCATTTCGATGTTGTGAACTTCAGTTCCCGGGGGGATTGCTGACAAAGGCAGGCAGTTTCCCAAAATCGGTTCTGAGTCGGCACCGTTTTGAATTTTATCGCCGGCTTTGAGCCCTTGAGGTGCGAGAATGTAGGCTTTCTCGCCATCGGTATATTGAATGAGTGCAATATAGCAGTTGCGGTTGGGATCGTATTCAATGTTGAGAACAGAGGCAGCAACATCAACCTTGTTACGCTTGAAATCAATGATGCGATAAATCTTGCGATATCCACCGCCTCGATGTCGAGCAGTGATTTTACCTTGATTGTTGCGACCACCGGTTCTTGTCAAACGGACGGTAAGTGATTTCTCGGGACGTTTCTTTTTGTCCGTGATTTCAGCAAAGTCCAAGACCGATGCGCCGCGTCGTCCCGGTGATGTCGGCTTGTAAAATCGAAGTCCCATGATCGAAATCCCACAGATCAGTTAGCCAGGCGATTAGCCTGGTGAATATCAAATAAACGTAATTTGAATACCAGATTGAAACGTTGATCAATTCTTAGAAGAACGAGATGCTGTCATCTGAATGGAGAGTTACAATCGCCTTCTTCCAGTTCTTTGTTACACCCTTGGTCAGTTTGAAGCGACGAGCTTTTCCGCTGCGGTTTTGTGTGTTGACTTGAACAACCTTCACGTCCCACAACTCTTGGACAGCATGTTTGATTTCAGGCTTGGTCGCTTGAGCATGAACTTCAAAGGTGTATGTATTCCGACGCTCAGATAAATGCGTCGTCTTTTCAGTAATGATGGGGCGTAGGAGAATCTGGTGTGGTGCCAACTGCAATCCCTTGGGGGCATCACCTGCTTCGCCAGTCGTTGTGTGTGTTACGGCCATTTCAGTATCCCATCTTCAAACATCTCAGCTTATTTTGAATAATGCTGGTACAAGTGAAGAAATGCTTCGTTCTTAAGATGAATGAGGTAACAAATCTTATCAAACTAAAATCGGCTCCCATGTTTGGAAAATGGGAGCCAAGTATTGTGACCAGACGCCAGGGAAATTTCAATGACTACGGCGACTGAATCAAGAAGAATCACGTGTTTTGTTGACAGTTCAGCCCAAAATCAAGCTGTGACTGTTGCCTCAGATTCTGGCTGAGCCTTGGGGCTCGGATTACGAATCTGGTCGAGTGCCGACTTGGTGACAACAAACATGCGTTGACGCAAAAGGTCGTAAGCGTTCAGGTCGCATGCTGGGCTGACGCGCAGGCCTGCAATATTTCGAGATGATTTCCAGACGACAGGATTGTGTTCGCCGACAGCGATCAGGGTCTTGGCGGGGTCAACCTTCAAGGCCTGGAGCATCGTATTGATTGTTTTTGTTTTCGGCTCGCTGACTGTAATGTCGTCGACGATACGTACCTGGGAATCCTGGAACTTACTCAGGATAGCCATGCGTGTTGCCAGTCGCACTGCTTTTTTGGGCAAACGATACGACCAATCTTGTGGGATCGATGCATGGGCACGTCCACCACCTCGGCGAATTGGCGATCGCTTTGAACCGGCCCGTGCGTTCCCTGTTCCTTTTTGGCGGAAAAGCTTCTTGGTACTTCCAGAAACCATGCCGCGAGACTTGGTCTGGACGGTCCCTTGACGCTTGTTGGATTCATACATCACGACAACATCATGCAGTAATTGCTTGTTGATGCCTTTGGCGAGTTCGGCAGGATCGAACTCGTAGGTGCCAACTTCGGCGCCACTCATGTTGTGAATTGGAAGGCTAATCATAGGAAATACTCGATAAAAAGTTCGCTGGTGGACGACGCGAAATGCAAATGGCTTTGATCAAAAAGACAGGTCGGAAACAGCATCAGTCGTATTTATTGGTATGACGTACCACGACGTACTGACCGGCTGGTCCGGGAACAGAGCCCTTGATAAGCAGCAGGTTGTTTTCAGCATCAATCTTGACAACTTTCAGGTTGCGGATTGTGGTGCGTGTGTTGCCATATTGTCCCGACATTTTTGTACCCTTGAAGACCTTCGAGGGATCCGAACGCTGGCCGGTAGAACCGCCGCTTCTGTGAACTTTCTTGGTACCGTGGGCAGCACCCAGTCCCGAGAAGTTGTGTCGTTTCATAACTCCGGAGTAGCCGCGTCCTTTGGAGGTGGCAATGACGTCGACGGCTTTGATTTCAGCCAGAGATGTGACATCCAGCTTTTGGCCCACTTCAAGTCCATGCTCTTCGCCATCGGTGCGGAATTCGCGTACGAAGTATTGTGGCTCGCAGTCGGGACGCGTGGAAAGCTCCAGGCCCCCTTGTTCGTAGCGTTTTTTGCGTTTGCTGTCGAGGACTGCCACCTGACCGCGTTCAGCTTTGCTCGCCAGTCGTCGTGGTTTGTCGCCGAACCCGATTTGAACAGCTTCGTAGCCATCGCGATCTTTTGTGCGAACAGCCAGTACGGGGCATGGCCCGACGTGAATGACAGTTACAGGGACGATGCTTCCGTCTTCGCTGTAAACCTGAGTCATGCCAACTTTTTTACCAAGTAGACCAACAGGCATGGAACTCACCTCTATCTCTACGATCAATTCAAAAATACAAAAATAGAGTCGTTGGAAACGACTTTAACAATGGTTAAGAGGCAGCTTGCTTGCAAGGAGGCCTCTGTCAAATGTGTTCGATCACGATTGGCTGACAAGATCTGGGTCTGTAACGCCTGGTTTTGCATTGCCAGATTGTCGGTGGTACTTCTTGCCTGAATAGCCATGGTTAAAGCCATGGTGCAAGAAGTAGTCTTAGGCATTGGCTTTGATTTTGATGTCGACACCGGCTGGCAGAGAGAGCTTGTTTAAAGCGTCGATCGTTTTGCCTGTCGGTTGAATAATATCAACGAGTCGCTTGTGAGTGCGAATCTCGAACTGTTCGCGAGACTTTTTGTCAATGTGGGGACTACGCAGAACGGTGTATCGCTCAATCCGCGTTGGCAATGGGATTGGCCCATGCACAATCGCGCCAGTTCGTTTGGCCGTGTCAACAATGTCTGCTGCCGACTGATCCAGAACACTGTGATCGTAAGCTTCCATACGGATTCGGATTCTTTCACCTGCGCCTGACACGGTACGCTCCCAACCAAACAGTTAAAGTCTCAAATGATTCTGAATATCTCAACTCGCGACTATCGCCGGGTTGTGACCTTCAAGCGATACCCCGATCCCCGAAACACCGTCTCTGAAAATGCCCAGCAAAAGGGCAACGTCAGCCTGCAGGGTCATGTCCCTGCTACGATTACGTCGTTTATCGAGATTTCACTAGCGGAAAAAGGTCGTAGTCTAAGCTTGGTGTTTGGGATTGTCAACGAATCGAGGCATCGTGCTCGACGACTTTCTCAGGAAAATGCCGGATTCCTTAGCCAGAGGGCCGTTGGGAAATCAAAACAGCATTTTCTCCTGTACGTCAGGTGGTGCTAATTCATATTTGAGGGGCTGCATAGAGTAGGACGCCCTGCCCTGTGAAAGGCTCCTGACCTGCGTAGAGTACCCAAACATTCGAGCCAAGGGGACGTGTGCTTCCAAGACAGTGAGGTGTCCGCGTTGTTCCTGTCCTGTAATAGATGCGTGTCGCGTTTGCAGGTCTGCCTGCACATTCCCTATAAACTCTTCCGGAGAAACAACTTCCAGTTTCATGACCGGTTCCATGAGGGCCGCATCGCCCTTGTCCAGACCGTCCATAATCGCTTGAGAGGCCGCCGCCGTGAGCGCCAGCTCCGTAGTCTCCCCTTGTTTATAATCGACGTTCAGAACGGTCACTTTGACATTCATCAGGGGGTATCCCAATAACCCGCCGCGCTGAGTACTCAGGCGAATAGCCTCGTCGAGAGGTTTTCGCAATTCCTTGGGGAGCGCATCGGGTTTGAGTTCTGAGAGAATCGTCACTGCAGTTTCGCCCACAAATGGCTCAACTTTGACCGTGACCTGGCAGTATTGCGTATCGTCGCCCGTGCGACGCTCGAATGTCCCTTTGGAGGTCACTGCTTTCTTGAT
>JBGSVC010000425.1:0-3473 GCA_041753175.1 Planctomycetaceae bacterium | reverse complement strand
TCCAATTCAATATCGCCTTGTTTTCTGCACTGACTTCTTTGGCCATGCCAATAATCAGCGGCGTTCGTGCATCGTCAATCAATACGCTGTCGGCTTCGTCAACCAGACATGAAAAGAGGGGCCGTTGAATCACACTCAATTTGCTCTGACCAGCCGAAGTCTTCTGGAATCGACGGGAAAATAAATGCTCTTTCTCAACGCCGATGGCAATACGATCTCGCAGAAAATCAAAGCCAAATTCTTTCGCAGTTCCGTAGGTCAGATCTTGAGCATAGGCCATTCGTCTTTGATCGGAATTAGGCTCCATTTCAGATGTCACACATCCGACAGACAATCCCAGAATTTCGTAAACCGCTCGGAGTTCTTCAGCATCTCGATGGGCCAGATAATCGTTCGTAGTCACAACATGACAACCATTCCCTGACATCCCCCACAAGGCTGCTGCCATCACCGCCGTGACCGTCTTGCCTTCCCCGGTCGCCATCTCACAAATACTTCCGTCAGTGATCGACCAGGCTCCTGCCATCTGCACCGGGTAGAGATCGAATCCGAGGACCCGTTTGACGGCAACACATCCCAGCGCAAACACCTGACGTCTGAATTCAGAAAAGTCACTTCGATACGAGAGGTTGTTTCGAACATGAGTCACTATCTCGCGTAATTTATCTTCGGGCAAACGAGCATACTCGCTCGCCAGTTTTTCCACACCATCGACCTCCCCACGCAACCGCCCGCGTAGTCGATGAAATTTCGTCGTTGTAAAAAGAGACATCATGTCCACATCCACCTACACGTTCCCGCTTGCTGCATCACACTAACTAGCTTTCGCAATGCCGTGACGATGTCAGGAACAATCCATCCGAAACCTTCTTCACCATTCGCATATGAACTGTAAAAACGATGTGTGGTCCTGAAATATCGTGAGATCTCAGGACTTAAAAAAAGTACGAGTGGGTCGATAAGCCGGGTTCTGTCGGGGATGATCATTTCTCTTATGACGACTGTTACCAGACGCCTCCTCGCGATCGACCCGGAGATCAAACGGTACGAACCGCACCGTAGCGGGCTTGCGCTCACTTTTCTCCTGCTTGATCTTGCTCCCGGTGGGGTTTACCCTGCCAAAACTGTCGCCAGTTTTGCGGTGCGCTCTTACCGCACCTTTTCACCCTTACCGTCAAAAATCCCGAAAGACTTCTGCCGGCGGTTTGTTTTCTGTGGCACTTTCCCGGTCCTCGCGGACGGTGGACGTTATCCACCACCGTGTCCTGTGGAGCCCGGACTTTCCTCCACACACAATGCTGTCTCCAGCATCCTGCACAGCGATCATCTGACCCACTCGCCGAACTATCGTATCACCTTTACAGACGCGATCAATTCCTTCATGCCTGAAAAGATGTCAATTATTTGTTTGATAATCAACCGTATGAATTGCGGACATTACGGTTTGTCTCCCTGTTAAAACGTTTTCCTGCACAAAACTTGACAATATTCCGCGTTTTCAGATCAATCGTGTCTCAATTCAACAGATTCTCACTTTTCCACATTTTGCCTCTTTTGTATTCACTCTGACTATTTATAATTCCATCGATTTCAGGATCTACCTTATTTTCAATTTTCCCTGAAATGAAAAATTGATTAGTCCGGACAATCCCATGTCTCAACCGATATCACAAAACACGACAAACAATTCTCTGGGAGAACTCTGCCCCGTCGGAGGCGGAGACAATATCCCCCTCCATAAACCCAAAATCACCATCGGAAGACGTACCGGTAGCGATATCTGCCTGCGATTTCCGAATGTCTCCTCGACACACTGCGAACTGGAATTCCAAAATGGATACTGGCACGTCGTCGATCTCAACAGCCGTAACGGTTTGAAGATCAACGGTATTCGCTGCCTTGAAAAGTTTCTGATGCCAGGTGACATCCTCCACGTTGCCGACCACCGCTATACCATCAACTATCAACCTCAATCTGAAACGCCTCCTGAAGAAGATGTTCAGGAGGTCTTTTCAGTCAGCCTCATGGAAAAAGCGGGGCTGGAACGCAAGCGACCCAAAAAGCGACCTGTCGAAGACCTTGCCAGCGAACTCCCGAATCCATCGGCCTCAAAAGCTCCACTGAGGCCATCCACCCCCGATGACAACGACGACGTCATGAAATGGCTTATGGGTGATTGACACTGTACGAACAGGGTAGTAATCGATTCTCAAGGCTTTTCTTTAGCCACCGACCCTAAATTCGCCTACAGCTTTTCCGGTACGAACCCTGCCTTGGGTGGTAAAGGCTGCGCTTTGAGATTCAGCTTTTCTCTCAACGCTTCAATCGTGTTCTGATACTCTACCCGACTTTCCAAATTGTGATGCTCTTGTGGATCAATCGTATGGTCGTAGAGTTCTCGTCCCCCCTCTCCACCATTCCATTCGGTGTACCGCCACTGCTGTGTTCGAAGAGTACGCCCCATGACCGGTTCCGTCACTCCCGGCCTGAGGATCTGCGTAACAGCATCCTGTTCCCAGTTGCTTTGAGGATCTTCAAGCAACGGACGTAAGGAATGTCCCTGACACTGAATAGGAATCGTCAAGCCGCACACGTCTGCTAACGTTGGATAAAGATCAATCATTTCGACAACTCGATCGCAGCTTCGGCCGTTTCCACTCATTCCAGGTACTCTGACCAGAAACGGAATTCTCGCCGATTCTTCAAACAGACACCGCTTCTGCCAGACTCCCTGATGCTCGCCGAGGTGATATCCATGATCACTCCAAAACACAACAATCGTCTTTTCTTTGAGTTCCAATTCTTCGACAGCATTCAGAAGTCTACCTACCTGTGCGTCGACAAAACTGACACATGCCAGATAGGCGCGTAGCGCTTCTCGACAGGTCTGCTCAGAAAGATTGTAATGAGGCAACAGGCAATTATGCGCAAACGCATTGCCGGGAATATCCTCTCGATCATTCAGAGGCGACCAGGGCAATCGAATTGTCTCCAGTGGATACAACTGAAAATACTTTTGGGGAGCCACATAGGGAGTGTGGGGACGAAAAAAACCGACGCCCAGGAAAAAAGGTTCTTCTCCAAAAGACCTCATCAGCCGGATGCCCTCACCGGCAACCATCCCATCGGTCTGCTCTTCGTCAGTCCCCTCCGCTGCCAGCCAGCTCAATGCTGCACTGATCGCTTTTTGGGGAGTCGGATTGGTAATCAACGCTTCCTCTTGAACATCCCGCCCTCGAGGATTAACCACCTGATCCCAGGAGAGCGGATCGTCCAGACCGTCAGTTCCGATCCCCGCCGGGACGTTGTAATGATAGATCTTGCCGACGCGTGCAGTCTTCCAACCCGACTGACGAAACAATTCAGGAAGCGTCACAACTTCTGGCTGCGTTTCTCGAAAATGCTTCACCAGATCAAAAACCTGTGTTTGATCTGGTCGCAGACCCGTCATGATTGATGCTCGAGAAGGATTG
>JBGSVC010000424.1:0-3582 GCA_041753175.1 Planctomycetaceae bacterium | reverse complement strand
TTCAGGATCAAAATGAGTTGAATCGAGAGATAACCGGCACTTCTGATAGAGGAAGATTAGATGTTGACGTTGCCGCACCATTAGATTCGACATCCCCATTAATCACTGACGACGCTGGCTATCCAATCGAAGGCGATTCTGACGGTTTGCAAACACCATCTCCTTCTCCACAGATTTCACCGCGTTGGACAAAGCCCAGTGGAGCTCTGGACGATCTCGATGGGCATATTCTTAAAGGTCATGTTAAACTTGTGTTTCGTTGCTGGCTGGTGATCTATGGACTGGTCGGGGCACAACTAGGATGGGTCTTGCGCCCATTTATCGGAAATCCCGATCAACCCTTTACGTGGTTTCGACCTCGCGAATCGAATTTCTTTCAAGCCGTCGGTGAAGTGATTTGGATGCTTCTATCAGGAGCCGGCTGAACATGTCGGGGTTTCTGACCAAACAGCAGGTCAATGAGTGGCTGTTACTGATCGGATCTCGAGGTCAAACGACACATAAGCCCGGCATTCCTGGTCTACTGATGTCGATTTGTGGCTTGGGGTTTTTCTATGGCGTTGCGATGGGGACGTTCAGCGGCGTGGCGACGGATCGCTTGCTACAGATGTTTTATTCGGGCGTCAAAGTCCCCATGCTTTTGGCGATCACTTTTTTAATGAGCCTGCCAAGTTACTTTGTTCTCAATACACTGGCAGGTCTGCGTGATGATTTTGGAGACGTGATACAGGCACTCTTGAAAACTCAAGTCGCGTTAACACTTTCTCTGGCGTCGCTGGCTCCGTTGACGATTCTGTGGTATCTCTCGGTGCCAGACTACAACTCGGCAATTTTATTGAACGCCATGATGTTTGGAGTCTCAAGTATCAGTGCGCAGTTTCTTTTATGGAGATCCTATCAGAGCTTGATCACGAGAAATAAGCGGCATCGCTGGCTGCTCCCGTTCTGGCTGGTCGTCTATGCCTTTGTCGGAATCCAAATGGGCTGGGTACTCCGACCGTTTATAGGCGATCCGCAATTGCCGACGCAGTTTTTTCGACCTGACTCATGGAGTAATGCTTATCTGGTTGTGATCAATTTAGTTTTATCAATTTTTCGATAGGATAGACTGACATTACCAGACGTAAATGGATCGTTGACAGCACATGCGGAGGTGTTCCCTCACGAAAATCAATCGTCTGGTAAACGAAATTTCGGCGGACGGTCAACGCGTTAATATGAGATCCCGCATTACACACTCAGGCAGCGACACACTCAGGAAAATCACCTCGATGTCACAGACCAAACTCAACGTCAATCTGGAAGAACGCAGTTATGAAATCCAGATCGTCTCTCATGGAGTTTCGGAACTGCCCGGTTTGCTCGAAGAGTGGGTCAGCCAACGTAGCTACTGGAAACAATCCAGACCCAAGGGGCTCATCGTTTGTGATGTGAATGTGACGGGGTACGCGCAGCAGATCATGGACTGTTTGCAAGCAGCCGGTTGGTCAATTGCGATGCTGACCGTTCCCTCCGGCGAGAAGACCAAATCGATCGAGCACGTCAGTCGTATCTACTCGCAACTTGTCGCGATGATCGCCGACCGCAAGACGACGGTCTTTGCCGTCGGAGGAGGAGTCGTTGGCGACCTGGCTGGATTTGCGGCTGCGACCTATGCGCGCGGATTGCCCTTCGTCCAAATCCCGACAACATTATTATCCGATGTCGATAGCTCTGTGGGAGGAAAGGTCGGGATCAACCTGCCTGAGGGAAAAAATCTGGTCGGAGCGTTTCATCAACCGTTGGGAGTATTGATCGAGACCGACTTTTTGCTCACCCTGCCCGATCGCGAGTATCGCTCGGGACTTGCGGAAGTCGTGAAGTATGGTGTGATTATGGACGAATCGTTTTTTGACTACTTGGAACAACACACCAACGCCCTGCGTCAACGAGACCCGGACGTGTTACGGGAAGTCATCCGACGCAGTTGCCAGTGCAAAGCCGATGTCGTCGAAGAAGACGAATACGAACGCACAGGGCGACGCGCGATTCTGAATTACGGTCATACGTTTGCACATGCTTACGAAGCATTGTGTGGTTATGGTACATTGCTCCACGGCGAAGCCGTCTCGATCGGCATGATTGATGCATCGATCCTCGCAGAGAAACTAGGAAGAATCTCCTCAGACACCACCACAAGACAGATCCACTTACTTGAGAAACTGGATCTTCCGATTGCGATTCCTGAGGAAATCCAGCCTGGACCAGCCGAGATGATTGATGTGATGTTGCGTGACAAAAAAACGGTGGGAGGCGAACTTCGCTTTGTCCTGCCGACGCGGTTAGGTCATGTGGAAACTGTCGGGGGCGTGTCGACAGAGATGGTACAGGACGTGCTGACGAGAAACATGCTGTAAACAACGGCCTGGGTCAAGCAGGGTTCACCCTCATCGGTCGTTTGCGGATGTGTTGATACAAGGCAGTGATGGGGAAGTTCACTCTGTCGGGTCGCACAGAAATGTGTAAGATAGAAGTAGGACGCTTGAGAATTTCAAAGTCTCACCAGAAGAAAGCGACTACTCTCAAACTGAGTGGCCAGATTGGCGCAAAGGTTTGTATCGGTTAAGGATTTTGGACGTGGATAAGCAATTAAATACGCGACCGATCACGGTCGTACCGGGACGGGCCCGAGTCGTGATTGTGGGTGGAGGATTTGGTGGCTTGAACTGTGCCAAGGCATTCAAACGGGCTCCGGTCGATGTCGTGCTGATCGACAAGCGAAACTTTCACCTCTTCCAGCCACTGCTTTATCAGGTCGCGACCGGTGGTCTCTCGCCGGCTAACATTGCCGCTCCTTTGCGTGGATTGCTCAGCCGACAGAAAAACTGTCAGGTGCTCTTGGGGGACGTGACGGGGTTTGATTTGCAGCGCAACGTCGTCAAGTTGCAAGGGGGAGAAGTCGGATTTGATTATCTGATCGTCGCAGCAGGTTCCAAACACAGCTATTTTGGACGAAACGATTGGGAAGAGTGCGCACCGGGTTTGAAGACGATTGAAAATGCGACCGAAATCCGGGCTCGTATTTTCAGCGCCTTCGAATACGCCGAACGTGAAACAGATCCTGAAGACATTCGAGAATGGCTCAACTTCGTCGTCGTCGGAGCCGGGCCAACGGGCGTCGAGTTGGCCGGAGCACTGGCGGAAATTGCTCATCAATCACTCAAGCACGATTTTCGTCATATTGATTCAGCCGACGCCACCATCTATCTGATCGAGGCCGGAGATCGTGTCCTGGGAATGTATCCGGAAGATCTCTCAACAAAAGCACTCAATCAGCTCAACCGACTGGGTGTGACGGTCAAGACTGGCCACATGGTAACAGAAGTGCACAACGATCACGTAATGCTCAAGTGTGGCGACGACGTTCAGCGCCTCCCGACACACACTGTCTTGTGGGCTGCCGGGGTACAGGCCTCACGCTTGGGGAAGGCACTCGCCGAATCGACAGGCGTCGCTCTTGATCGAGCAGGGCGTGTGCATGTCGAATCCGATTGCAGTCTCAAGAATCACCCGGAGGTGTTCGTAATCGGTGATATGGCAAAC
>JBGSVC010000423.1:0-2988 GCA_041753175.1 Planctomycetaceae bacterium | reverse complement strand
GGCGTAAAACAATGCTGTTCAATATCAATCTTGTCCTACTCATTCACACGCTCTCCACATGGGCCATGGTCGGTTTGATCTGGACGATTCAGCTCGTTCACTACCCCGGCTTTTTCTTCATTGATCCTGCTCGCAGTCTCGAATTTGCTCAGTTTCATCAAAGTCGCATCAGCCTGATCGTCCTTCCGCTCATGCTGACTGAACTGATGACCGGTCTCATGCTGATGGGGTCGCTCAAGGGGTCTGTTCTCACGCAGCCGATACTTATTTCAATGATCATGTTGGCTGTGATCTGGGCAACAACCTTTCTGATTTCTGTCCCCTGTCATCAAAAACTCTCAGCAGGATTTGATGACAGCGCCGCCCGCCTGCTTGTTAATTCCAATTGGATTCGAACTCTCTTATGGACACTCAGAGGGTTGATTGTGGCCAAGATTTTGCATGATCTCTTACCTGCTCAAATAGGGGCATGAGTAAACAACGCATCGCATTGTGCTTTGCACACTCCCCCCGACATTTTCAACGAAGACAACGCTTGCCCCATCTGGGCGATCTCCGGGCACGGAATCTGAATTTGCTTCCATCCATTTTGAAGGAGAGTCTCAATAGAAGTCCCCCAGACGACGTGTCCAATACCGCTCCATAACATCGCTGACGCACACATTGGACACGGCTCCGCTGTCGTGTAAAGCGTCAATCCCGACCAGTCGATGGCTGTCTTGCCGTATCGAGCAACGACCGAATTGATCGCAATCATTTCCCCATGCCAGGTCGGATTAATGTGAGATTTGTTGATACCCTCACCCACCAGGTGCTGATCCTGATCACGAACGACGACACTCGCAAAAGGAAACTTCTTGTTCTCTCGCGCCAGTTCAATCGCATGCACCATCCATTTTTGATGACTTTGCATGAATACGTCTCCACGTGAAGAGAAAAAATGTGATAAAACTCAACGGATTGCGGATCATAGTTAGCCATGAAAAACCTCTGGTTGATTTATTGGGACGAATCCTGAGAAAAATTGCGGAATCGTCTCCCTTTGATCAATCCCGTAATCAAAGCCAATGATTGTTCAATCGCAAGCGACCAGTAGATTTATAGCCACCTCTGGGATAAAGACATGCCCTCAATTTTGAAAATTGGAAATCGCGTCGCCGAACACGATTTGCGGCACTACCTGGACACTCAAGGCTACTTCGGACGAACTGCGAAAATCCATCGTCTCGATCTCGTCGCCGTCCAACGCCCCGGCTGGAAGCAGGTCTTTGAGTGCCAGTTAGAAGCCAAGCATCGTGATACCGGCTGGCAACAACTCTTCGGCGTGATCAAAGACGATGAGCGACAAAAAAGCCTTCCCGAGATTGTCGTAACGCCCGACCAGCAAGCCGCTCAACAAATACTCGCCAACTGGACTCAAGATTACATCCTCACCACCCGCCAGCCCCCGAACCCCGTGTTATTTATGGGCATCGCCGGCGGTATCCTGGCCGCTTTTTGTGTCCTCTTAGTTGTGCTGCAACTTCTCCAGGGCACGTCGTGAGCTGCAATCCATTCGCAATCTCGGCAGTTCTCTCAACCAACAACCGCCATCATTATCAATGACTCGAATTAGCGTAGGACGACTTCAGCCAGACTGCGGTAGTGGGGCAGATGTTGTTGCAAACTCCAGCCTCGTCGAGACCTTACCATCCACGCTGATTTTACCAGTTAAGAAGAATACATCGTTAAGACGTTCGGAAATCTCCACTTCAATCTCGACCGTTTCTCCTGGTCTGACCATCCGTCGAAACTGTGTGTTATTCAAACGTGTCACTACCGGCACCTTGCCATCTTCCACGGCAACTATTTTCGAGATCAACAGCGCCGAGGCTTGAAATGCCATCTCACACTGAATCACTCCCGGAAGAATTGGGAATTCTGGGTAATGCCCCGCAAACAGCGCAAGCGCGGGGTCCAGATACTTCCTGGCACGGATTTTCGTTTCGGTGATCTCGAGCACTTCATCAACCCACAAGAACGGATCTCGGTGAGGAATTGCCTGTTTAATTTCGTCAAGATTCATATGTGTCATACTTCACAACAGACAGTCCACTGGATTTCAACTTAGACTGTATAATTTCAAAGTGGAACATAAAAACGCCTGGAGTCAGACGTCTTATGGCATCAAGCAGCAAACAAGATCAGCAAACAGTCAACGTTCTAAACCGCAACCCCGCGTGAGGCCAGATGCTTATCGATTTCATTCGAAACGATCACCCCGTAGTTCACTGCCCCCAACCAACCAGACATGATGATTCCTACTGAACCGGCATGATACAGGCCAGTGATCTGCTCAGGCAAAGTCTGCGAAACTTTCAGACCTTCAAACTTTGTCCCAAACGAAGCTCCATAGGGATGATGCGTATAATGTTGGAACGTCCTCGGCGTCGAAGCTTCCACCCAGTCAATTTTTGAACGAACGTCGGGAATGTATTTTTCCAGACACGTTAAAGTCGATTCACACAACTCTGCTTTGTCAGCCTGATACTGTTCCTCAGTCAGATTCGCCCAGTCTGAGTAGTTGGCATTCGTAGACGAAACGATAAGATATCGGTCGCTCCCCGGACGCGTCTCCGGATAATACAGCGAAAACGTCCGACTGCTCACGTCCTTGCTGAGCATCGCTTGAATATCAAACCCCTCATGCTCGGAGTGAAACAGCAAATCGCCGCAATAATCAAATGATTCGCCCTCTTTGAGAGCAATATAAACCTGACAACTGCTGTTGTTAAGCCGCACGGCTTTGGCCTCTTCGACATAAGCAGAATCAAAATGTTCTTCGCCGACCAGTTTGAGAATCGTCTGTTTCAAATTGGAGTTCGACAACACAGCATCACAAGTGATGCGTTTCCCACCCACATGCACCGCAGCCACGCGTCGATCAGGCGTGACTTCAATCTGTTCGACCAGACTTCGAATTCGAATATCGACGCCATTGCGTTCCAG
>JBGSVC010000422.1:0-4790 GCA_041753175.1 Planctomycetaceae bacterium | reverse complement strand
TCGACGTTTGAAAACCCTCGTCTGACCTTCGGAGAGTTTCTCATCGAAGGCGATCAAGGCTCGCTGCGGCTTTATCAAGACGGACGCATGACGCTGAAAAAACTCGGTCAGCCGGAAGAAGAGATTTCCTACACATGGTCTGCAGAAGGCTTTGCAGGAGATTGTGTCTTCAATACGCTCTCAGAATTCATCACGCGAATTCTTTCAGGCCAGTCTTTTGAGCTTTCAGGCCAAGAATACATCAAGTCGTTGACCGTCCAGGAAGCAATCTACGATTCAGCCCGTCTCAATCGTCCCGTCACACTCGCGACCACGCAAACACATCTCCACAAAAACACAGCGAATCAATGGATCGATTTGAGCTTGCCCATCAGCAACGAAATGCCGGGCATTAACATCAGCGTTGCCAAAACAATTCCTCAAGATGGCTGGAACGCCACGACATTAAACATGTATTCCCACGCCGGGACCCACATGGATGCCCCGGTCCATTTTCTTCCTGGAAAACCCACGATCGACGAGCAGTCTCTGGAAACCTGCTGTGGACCAGCCTGGCTGATCGACTTGACCCCCATCACCCCAAGACATCTGATTTCTGTTGATGACCTGGCAGCCTGGTGGCCGCGTTTAATGCCCGGAGATCGGGTTCTTTTGCGAACCGACTGGTCGAAACATTTTGGAACGACAACTTTCCGCGACCAACTCCCCCGCATTTCACCGGAATTGGCTCAGAGATTCGTTCAGGCCGGCATTAGTCTGCTAGGTGTCGAGCCCCCCTCGGTCGCAGATCCTAATCATCTCAGTGAAGTCACACAGATCCACCACCTCCTCTTCCACGGAGGCATCACCATTATTGAAGGCTTGAACAACCTCGATAAACTCACAGGCCCTCGGGTTGAAATCGTTGCAGTCCCCTTAAACATCTACAAAGGAGATGGCTCACCCGTGCGCGTGATCGCCCGTACCTATTAACGCATGAAATCCTCTAAGTTACCAGACGCATGAACTACTACTCACCCAACAACTTGATTCTCAACAGATGGACTGATTCCACATCCTTATCTCTTTAGGAACACTCGCATGCTCAGACACAAACATCCCCTCTCATTCAGCCTGGGACTCACCATGCTGATCGCCCTCGCCACTCAAACCAGCGCCGCCGAAATTGTTGGCAACAAGGTCCAGTGGCAACCTCTGACTGTGATCGTCAATGGACCGAAAACCAGCGAAGATGCCACCCCCAACCCCTTCACAGACATGCGACTGGATATTGAGTTTCAGTCAGGCGACCATTCATTATTAGTCCCAGGTTATTACGCCGCCGACGGCGATGCCGCTGAAACCTCGGCATCATCCGGAAACGTCTGGAAGGCCCACTTCACTCCCCCTGCTGCTGGCAAGTGGACGGCCACCATCCACTTCAAACAGGGAAAAATGATCGCCATTGACGACAGTTCCTCTTCAGGCTCGCCGATCAAAGGTGATGGAGAGACACTCACGATCGATGTCGCAGCAGCCGATCCCTCTGCCCCGCATACACTCGGCATGGGAAAACTTCAAACCACTGGTGGCCGCTATCTGCGTTATGGCAATTCCGACATAATGTATCTCAAAGCCGGTGCCGATAGCCCCGAAAACCTTCTGGGGTATGTCGATTTCGATCAGACGACAAAAGAACCCAAGAAAAATAAAGACGGCAAACTCGTCAAGGGAGGTGAACTTCACACCTTCAAGCCACATCTTTCTGACTGGAAATCAGGTGACCCCACCTGGAAAGATGGTAAAGGCAAAGGTCTCATCGGATCCATCAACTATCTTGCCAGCAAAGGTGTCAATTCCATTTACTTCCTCACCATGAATATCACCGGTGACGGCAACGATGTCTGGCCCTATACCAGCTTCGACGAACGCATGCGTTTCGACTGCTCCAAACTCGATCAATGGAACCTGGTCTTTGACCATATGGATCACAAAGGAGTGGCATTGCATGTCGTCACTCAAGAACAGGAAAACGATCAACTTCTCGACGACGGCGATTTGGGACCAACTCGCAAACTCTACTATCGTGAACTGATTGCACGATTCGCACATCACGGAGGCGTCGTCTGGAATCTCGGTGAAGAAAACACGAATACGACTGCTCAAGTCGAAGATTTCTGCAAATATATCAAAGCCGTTGATCCCTACGACAACGCCATCGTCATCCACACATTCCCGGATAAACGCGATGACGTCTATACCCCTCTGCTCGGCTTCAAAGACCTCGATGGCGCCTCATTGCAATTCAAAGGCGATTGGGAAAACATCAATAAAGAAACAACACATTGGTTAGAAGAATCAGCCAAGGCCAACCGCGAGTGGATGGTCAACCTTGACGAACTCGGACCTGCTGCTTTAGGCATGGACCCCGACAATAAACCCAATCACAAACAAAATGAAGCCCTTCGAGGAGCCCTGTGGGGAAATCTGTTTGCAGGTGGCGGAGGAGCCGAATGGTATTTCGGTTACAAAAACGATCACAACGATCTCGACCTCGAAGATTTTCGCTCACGCGATCATGTCTGGGATCGCACAAAAATCGCCATCGACTTCTTTCAGGATCATCTCCCATTTCAAACCATGTCCGCTCAGCAAAAACTGATCGCAAGTGGCAACGGATTCTGCATGGCCAAGACCGGCGATGTCTATGCTGTCTACCAGTTTCAAGGTGAGTCGGTCGTGCTCGATCTCTCGTCTGCAGCCGGTGAGTATACCGTCCATTGGTTTGATCCCGTGCATGGGGGTAAGCTTCAAAACGGAACCCTGTCCACGGTCTCAGGATCAGCTCAAACCAATCTGGGCCAGCCTGAAAACGATCACGATCACGACTGGATCGCGGTACTCAAAAAGAAGTAATCTGGACAGAAGTAACCTGACTTTTTTTGCAAACGGTAGTTGAGGTCTCAATGATTCAGCTCGGCTGTATCGCCGATGATTTGACCGGAGCCACTGACCTGGCCAGCCTGCTCGTTCGAGCGGGCTGGCGCGTGGTTCAGGTTCGCGGCATTCCTGAGTCGTCAGAATTCCTCTCTGACTATGACGCTGTCGTCATCGCATTAAAAAGTCGTTCTATACCAGCCACCGATGCTGTTCAACAATCATTGGCGGCCCTCAAATTCTTACAGTCTCTCTCTGCAAAACAGTTCTACTTCAAATATTGCTCCACCTTCGATTCCACTCCTGAGGGAAATATCGGCCCGGTCGCACAGGCTCTGTCCAAACATCTCGCATCCGAAAAGGTCCTTTTTTGTCCCGCTTTTCCAGAAAATGGAAGGACCGTCTATAGCGGCCATCTGTTTGTCCACAATACGCCACTTCATGAATCCGGAATGGAGAAACACCCACTCAACCCCATGACAGATTCTAACTTGATGCGCGTTCTATCCAGCCAGACAGTGTTGTCCGTCGGGCTCGTCCCCTGGCAGTGCATACAGGCTGGTACTCAGGCCATTCAAGAATCCATCAACTCTCAATCACACTGTTTTCTTATCGCCGATGCCCTCAACGCAGACGATCTCTCAACCCTTGCCCAGGCGACATCCACCCACCAACTGTCAACCGGTGGTTCTGCCTTCGCCGGCGCGATCGCCCAACAATCACCCTCCATGTTTCGTCAGATTGCTCAGCATTCGACATCTTCAAGTTGGCACATTCAACAGCCAGCAGCAGTGCTCGTCGGCAGTTGTTCCCGCCAGACTTTTCGTCAAGTCGAAGCCTTTAAACCTTTCGCTGATTGCTGGAGAATGCCCCTCCTCGAAGACGCGCAGTTATCTCGGTCGATCTCACATATAGAACAGCATGTCGCCGCTAGTTTTCTGAATTTCCTTCAACAGCGAGCCGATTCCGGTTCCCTGCGACCGATGTTAATTTACTCTGCCCAGACTCCCGACGACGTCATCACGCTGCAAACGCTCCTGGGTAACCAGGCGGCAGGCGAACTCGTCGAACGGATCCTCGCGGGGATCGCCCACATGCTCAAAGACGCTGGCCAACGACTCTTTATCGTCGCTGGCGGCGAAACCTCCGGAGCTATCACACACGCTCTAAATGTCCCTCATCTGGAAATTGGACCAGAAATCGCGGCGGGCGTTCCCTGGACACGCAGCATTACTACTTCACCAGACAATCCTGCGATCTATCTGGCTTTGAAATCTGGAAACTTTGGACAGGACAATTTCTTCTCACATGCCATCGATCTATTAACTTCGAAAACCACATCATGACTCAGACACGCGACGAACAAGATGCACGAGAGGCGATCGTTTTTCACGCCCGAAGTCTATACGAACGAGGCTACGGCGTCGGCACGTCTGGAAATCTTAGTCACAAACTGAACGATGGATATCTCGTCACCCCCACCAACTCATGCCTCGGTCGTCTCAAACCCGAGACTCTGGCCAAAGTCGATTTGCAAGGAAAACACCTCTCCGGAGAGAAACCCTCCAAAGAGACGTTCCTGCATTTGGCCATGTATGGCCAAAGGCCCGATGAAATGGCAATTGTGCATCTGCATTCAACGTATTCGGTTGCTGTTTCCTGCCTGGAAAATGTCAATTCGGAAGATGTCCTTCCCCCCATCACCGCCTATTACGTCATGAAAATTGGCAGACTCCCTCTGGTCGATTATTTTCCTCCCGGTGACCTCAGTCTGGCTCAGGCTGTCGCATCAAAAGCCCAACAACACCATGCCATGTTGCTCTCCAACCACGGTCCGGTAGTTGGCGGAAAATCACTCGAACAAGCCGTCTATG
>JBGSVC010000421.1:0-25789 GCA_041753175.1 Planctomycetaceae bacterium | reverse complement strand
AGACGACTGAAAAAGATGCATGAGGAACACGTAAATGTGTTCGCCTGTTCATTCTTGTAGATTGATTTCTGGATTCTATACGGGGGAAGGGTTTAAGGGAAAGCTCAATTCTGATCCGCAGAACAGGGGCCCTGGAATCTTGAGTTTTTTAGGAGATCCTCTCAGAGATTGCCGAATTTTTTGAATCCTGCTGCGAATTGTTGACGTAGTTACTACACTACAGGGAGCTTTTTGTGATGACCGATGAACATCAATGACTTTGTGAACGTCACAGAAAGCGTGGATGACGCAGCTCGAATTCATCGTGGGCCTGTAGAAATTCTGGTCACAACCATGATGACCATTAAAACCTTTTGAAAGGATTGCGGTTTATGTTTTTGAGAACAGGGAACTTGAGCGCTCGCACACACCGAGCCGTTGTGTTGACGATGCTCGGTGCGTGTCTGGTGACATGGGGATGGGCAGAAACGTCACAGGGAGCAGAAGCCCCGTTGGCTGTCTTTCCGCAGGATACGGGTGTGATTGTGCGGATGGCTGCTCCCAAGAAGACCATTGCCAATGTGGCCCAGGCTGTTGATAAAGTTCAGCCAGGTTTCGGGGGCATGGTCGAAGGCCAGGCCAGTTCGATTGGCGTCGGAATTTCTAACCCGACGTTGCAGGGAGTCGATATGGAGTCCGACTGGTGGATGGGCGTATTCCTCTCGGAAGACAAACAGCCGCAGGTGGCATTCGTCATTCCCGCAACAGACATCGGCGATATGGAAGACGCGATCGATGAATCGTTTGCATTCCATAAAGAAGGCAACTGGGGCATTTACTCCGAAGACGAATCCGCCGTGGAACGCATCAAGGCAACAATCGCCGGCACGACTCCAAATATTGTGAGAGCATTTTCTGGCAAGCTCCTCTCGGGTTATCAAACCGGTGATCTCTCGATCTATGTCAACACACCGACGTTAGCCAGCGTGTATCAGGATGAAATTGAACAAGCCAAAGCCGAGGGATTGCAGAAGATTTCCGAGATGGACGAACTCCCTCCGGGCATGGGTATGGATTTAGAGTCAATCAAAAACATGCTGCCCAAACTGATTGACCATCTCTATCAAACGGTGCTCGACAACGAAGGCATGGTTTTGACACTCAATGCCGGCATGGATGGAGTCCAACTTAATAAGATCGTCTCCCAAAAACCGTCATCAGAGTCTGCAAAGTTTCTGCAGAATTTCACGAGTGGATCAACGAATAGCCTCTTGCAGAAAATGCCCGCTGGCGAGCCGATTTATATGACCTCGTCGATGGACATTATGAAGTTGTCGACAAAATTCAATGAGTTGTATTTTTCGATGATGAAATCCAATGCCGATGCCCAGTCGGCCATTGCAGAAATGAACAAAATCTTGAGCAAAGCCAAATACGAAGGTTTTGCAGCGAGTATTGGACTGGGAACTCTGGAAGGCGGCGTCCTGCGATTAAGTGCCTACAACGCCATGACCCCTCCTGAGATCATCAAAGAACTGCAACCACTTGTCCCCAAATTGATGAAAGCCATAGATAATCCTGATATCGAGCAGACGATCGGTTACCAGGAAGCTGCAGAAACATTTCAGGGCAAACCCGTTGATATCATCACCATCAAACAGGATTACATCGGCGGCGATCCCAGTGTGCGTCAAACCATGGAGATGACCCAGTCAATCATGTATGGCAGCGAAGGGATGGTAACGCGGGTTTACTATCTGGAAAATGGATATGTGCAATCCATGGGTGGCGGTCAGGAGCAATTGGAAAAAACCATCAATGCTTATAACGTCGCCGACAATCTGTCGTCAGGTTCGGCTTTGGCACGAGACATCAAAGCCATGCCCGAGAAGACTTCATTTATGCAGATGATCGATCTGGTCACCTTGGTGGCCGATGGACTCTCCATTGCCGCTGCGACAGGTCAGGTGCCAATTCTGTTAAGCCCAGAACAAATCGATGGCATCGAAGTCACGCCATCTTATGTCGGAATGACGGTTGGAGTCGAAGACAATGTCATCGAAGCCCGATTGAATATTCCTCTGGAACAGATTCAAAGCGGAGTCTTATTTGGTACTCAGATCATGATGATGATGCAGAATCCCAATTGAGCACAATCGGGAAGGCATAATCCCTTTCATTGTTACAACGCAAAGCCTCGGAGTAATCCGGGGCTTTGTTTTTTTTGGTATTTCTAAGACAGGTGAGTAGGAAAAACCCGCACGTTGCCTTCATAAGTCAGGGAGATGAAGAGTCCGAAGAATTCGCGAACTAGGGTTGAGAAGGGGCATATTGTTGACAGTTGCGAATAGGCAGTCTGTTGAAATCCGATACCGCCAAATTATCCCCTGTCAGAATTATTGAAATAAGGATGTGTTCAAATGGATTGGACTCAATTACGAACTGAGTTATTAGGCAGCGGCCAGGCATTTGTTTTACCGCCATCCATCAAACTGCCCGTCATGCCCGAAGCGGTGATCCGTTTTACCCGCGAAGCGGAAGATCCTAATACAAGTCCCAAGAAGCTCGCTGAGATCATTGAAACAGATGCAGGCATGTCGTGCTCATTGCTCAAACATGTCAATTCATCGGCCATGGGTTTGCGACACACCGTTTCAAGCGTCAAACAGGCGATATCAATTTTAGGCATTCGAACCGTCAAGTTGATGCTGTTGACCAACGCGGCCAAAAATCTGATCAGCAATCGACAGTCGAAGTTGATTCACCTGCCGACGTTCTGGGTCGAAAATCTGGAGAAAGGGTTGTTCGCCAAAGAAGTTGCAAAGCTACTGAATGCTGATACCGAGGTGGCTTTCTCGTCGGCGATGCTGGCCGATTTGTTACTGCCGATTCTCACCAATGAAGTGTATGACCCGTATGTGGAATTCCGCAAAGGTCAGGAAACAACTCCACGAGCCATTTGCCAGTTTGAGCGGACAAAGTTCAAATGGGACCATGCCTGTGCCGGAGCCCATGTCTTGCATAATTGGTATTTCCCCGATGAGGTTGTTTGTTCGGTGTATTTGCATCATAGCCTGGAGATGATTGATAAAGCCCAGGAACTTAAAGGGTCTGCCGTCTGGGCAGCAGCGTGTGCCTCCTTGATTCCCGATGCAATGCAGCAGGAGCCTCATGGCATGACTCAATTGATGCAGTTATCAAACACGATTCCGGGTTTTGATATTCTCGAAATTGCGCACAACGTGAAGACCTATTTCGACGAAATGTCTCCAGGTATGCAGAATTTCTTTCCTCTATTACATCGGGTCGAAAAACACCTGCAAGTCAATGCCCTGGCCGGCTAGCAGGACATTGATGTTCTCAACAGACTGTTTGATCCCAAGGATGGAATCATCAATAACGCCCGGTTTTCATGTGATTCCATCGAATTTCTCAGCCTGGATTTCAGCAGCAAAGTCGTCTCAAGATGTTTGATAGCCCCCCGACAGAACCGACACACTCAATTGATTATCACGCTCTTATCCAGGAAGCGCTTGGCGACTTTCGTTTGTCGGAAGTGACCGGGGTGATCAATCTGCCTGCGTTGCCCATCGCCGTCTCTCAGTTTGCCCAAAAAGCCAAAGATGAGGAAACCTCAATTCGCGAACTCGCTCGGATTGTGGAGACAGACACCGGGTTGACGATTGAACTTCTCAAGCATGTCAATTGCAGCTACGTCGGGCTGCGCAATAAGGCGACTTCCGTCGCGCAGGCACTGGCACTACTCGGACGTCGCCAAAGCACTTACATCCTGATTTCCAAAGGACTGGAAGCCGCAGTACGAGCGCGAAAATCGAAGCTGATCAACCAGACCTGCTTCTGGAACGCCAGTTTACAAAAAGCATTATTCGCCCGGGAAGTGGCAACGCTGTTGAACACAGATTCCGATACCGCCTTTGCCGGTTCGATTGTGCAGGACTTTCTTCTCCCCGTCGTCACCAATGATTATCTGGTCGAATATGTCAACTTTGTAGAAAATAGAGCCACAAAGCCAACAACTCTGGTGGAATACGAACAACAGACCTTCGGCTGGGATCACGCTCTGGTCGCCGCGGCGCTGGCCTATAAATGGCACTTACCCGACGAAATGATCTGCAGTCTGCTCTTCCATCATCGAGGGCTGGAATTACTTTCCCATCCCCAACTCAAACGCAGTCCCATGGCCGCAGTCGCGATCTCTGCTTTACTGCCCGATCAACTGCGACAACACAAATTCGGACTGGAAGAACTGCAGACATTGCAATCGCAGTGGGAGGAATTTGATATTATGAAACTGGCCCTGCGCGTCGATGAGATCCAGAAAGAAAACGACCTGGGAGTCAAGAACGACTTCCCACTCTCACGCCGATGCCAGCCAGTCGCCAATACCAAACTAGACATGATCGATGGAATACTAACACACGCTTAAAGTGAGTATTCAAGACCCCCGAAAATACATTTTCAGAATCACCGCAAAGCATTGCGGGTAGAGCAGTTACAACACCAGCGAAAAAGCAAGCGGAGAGAGGGGGATTCGAACCCCCGAACCCGGTTTCCCAAGTTACCAGATTAGCAATCTAGCGCATTCGGCCACTCTGCCATCTCTCCGGTTGTCAAGATCATATCGCATGCCGCCCTTTCTGCCAAGCCAGACGATTCGATCCAGATCGACTGCGGCGGTAAGTTTTAACATCGGACACGTTCCTGGCCAGCGGGTTCAACTTCTTCCATCAATACGGTGAACTTCATCTTGCCCGGCGAGACGATGTTTCCCATGTTTGAACCCTTTTCATTGATATATGTCAGACCGTAAATATCCGTGGCCAAAGCGCTCGAGGAGCGTTAAGATAGATGTGAAAATCATCTTACATGAACACGACTCGTTTCTTTAGGCGAAAGTACCGCTCCCATGGCGACCGACCTGGCGTATCAATCATGTCTATCCCCCGACTACAAAGAGACTTACAGCGTCGATCAGATTGTCTCCAGTGGTCCAGCCGGCGATCTGCTGGATATCAGCTACGACTGGGATCGCCTGGAAGTCCCGACGACATTGAAAGAATTCGAAGCCGCTTGGTCTAATCGACACAACCCACTTGACTACAGCGGTGTCTGGCGATTCCGCAAGCTTCTGCCGTTTGCCCCTGAACATCAGATTGTCACCATCGGCGAAGGCCAGACATATCTTCAGAAAAACGATCTGGTCGGGAAGTATGTCGGGATGAAGCCGGGACAGTTGTTCCTGCAGTATGAAGGTCTGAATCCAAGTGGATCCTTCAAAGACAACGGGATGACGGCTGCGAGCACGCATGCCCGCATGGTCGGTGCGAAAATTACCGCCTGTGCGAGCACTGGGAATACGTCTGCGTCGCTGGCCATCTATGGTGGAGTGACGGGGTTGTTTAAGGTGGTTGTTTTTGTCGGCAGTGGAAAAATCGCGTACGGCAAGCTCTCTCAGGCACTCGACTATGGAGCGATCACGCTTCAGATCCAGGGTGATTTCGATGATGCGTTAGCACAAGTCCGCAGAGTTGCTGTTGATGCTGGGATCTACCTTTGTAACAGCGTTAATCCCTTTCGGCTGGAGGGACAGAAGTCGATCATGTATCGGGTTCTGGAGGGCCTGAACTGGGAAGTTCCCGACTGGATTATCGTTCCCGGAGGAAACCTGGGAAATTCCAGTGCCTTTGGCAAAGCGTTTATGGAACTAAAACATTTGGGGCTGATTAACAAAGTCCCCCGTCTGGCTGTCATCAATGCCCATGGTGCCAGCACGCTCAATCGGATCTACAATGACAAGGGACTGCGCTGGAATAATGGTCGTCCGGATGAAGCTCTGATTTCAGAATATTATGCTGACCTGGATGCCAGAAACGAACGAGCTCACACACTGGCATCTGCGATTGAAATCAACCGGCCAGTCAATTTGAAAAAATGTCTCCGCGCTTTGGACTTTTGCGATGGAGTTGTCAGAGATGTGACTGACGAGCAAATCCTTGATGGCAAAGCCCAGGTGGGTGCCCATGGCTTTGGCTGTGAACCCGCCAGTGGTGCCAGTGTAGCGGGTGCCAAACTTCTACGTGAACAGGGTATTATTGCCCCCAGCGATCGCGTTGTCTGCATTCTTACGGGACATCAGCTAAAAGATCCTAATGCAACTGTTGACTACCACATGTCGGAATCCACAAATACCCGCTTCTCAAACAGGCCAATCCCTGTTGCTAACGATTTTGACGAAATCATGTCTTGCATCAATCGCATCAACGGGTATGATAATTAGTCGCATTACGACCTGCTGATCTAAGCACGTGTTTAAGTGTTTATATCAGCGATCCTATTGCCAATCGTTCACTTCTCCCGGACGGAAGCTTCCACGTTCATGACGTCGTCCTCTCTTGCATTATGCACATCCAGACACGGAGTGTTTCCAAATGACTCCCTATGAAGAAATCGAATCACTCGCAGATTTGCTTCCTGATGAAGGCGAAAAAGTGACTATCTCCCGCCAGCATGGTGAGTTGATTGTGGAAGCAACCACTGCCCAGAAGCAACAGTTTGACCAGGCAATTGTCCAGGAACGTCTGCTGATTGCCAAACAACGCGTTGCTGAAGAAACTCTGCTGGGACACCTGATCGAAGCCAACGAGCGGTTGCAAAGCTATTCTCTGAAGAGTTTTTTATTCACCGTGATTACCGCGTATGCCAGTTGCCTGTTAGTTAATTATTATTCCAATTTTTCGACATTTACGTGGGCCGTCGATATCGGGATCGCTCTTTTCTTCCTGGCAGGGTATCTCCTTAATGAACGCAGCGAACTCAAGAAACGCTTTGTCTATCAGGTCTGTCCGCCGCTCGATAAGGTGCTCATGGAGCGCAATATCGACAAATACCAGCTATTGGGCATCATGAAATCTCATGCCGACTTAACCCCCCTGGCCAGAGCGATCAGTCGATGGACACGCTGATTTTTTTCGTTCAGCGTCTGCCTACGATTCAAGTCTGTGGAACACGATGATAAAACACTCACCATTCATAACTTCCTGGAGCTGCTGCATTTTTGCGGCAGCTTTTTTTTCGCTTCTGACACTTCAGCCGGCATTTGCTCAAAATACTAAAATCAAAACGGCAGAAACGACTGAGTTACCTCCTGGCGAAGCGGTCGTCTACAAAACCGTTGATGGCAAAAATCTTAATCTCTACATCACTAAGCCTGACGACACCTCTCCTCCATCTCTTCATCCAGCGATTCTTTACATTCATGGCGGAGCGTGGATCGGAGGCAGTCCGGATCAATTCGTCAGTCATGCCGAACACTTCCGCACGCGCGGGGTGATCTCGTTTCATCTTCAATACCGTTTGTTATCCAAGAACGAAAAAAATGTTCCCCCGGAGATCTGTATCGAAGATGCCCGTGATGCCATCACCTGGATTTTTACCCACGCCGATGAATATCACATCGATACCCAAAAAATCGCCGCAGGGGGAGGCTCTGCTGGGGGACATCTGGCTGCGGTTCTGGGGATGATCGATGTCAACGCCCAGCCGTTTCCGTATAAACCTCATGCCCTCCTCTTATTCAATCCCGTCTACGATAACGGTCCTGATGGTGGTTGGGGAACGGCACGTGTTGGTCAGCGATATCCCGAATTCTCTCCTGCGCACAACATCTCTTCCGATGATCCTCCCACACTTGTCCAATTCGGTGACCATGACAAACTCGTCGCGATCCCTGTCGCTCAACGCTTTCAAGAAAAGATGAAAGATGCTGGCGTGCGCAGCGATCTGATCATCTACGAAGATCAGGGGCACGGATTTTTTAACAAACCCCCTTACGACCTGCAGGTCATTCAGGCGTCTGACGACTTCCTGACATCATTGGGGTGGCTCCCTCCCGTGACTATCGCTCCCTAAACCCATGCAGATTTCTGACTCTTCGCGATAACCAATATTGCTATCTGCGCGGATGCCAATTGGGTTGCATGCCATTTTCCAACTCACGAGTTGGAAATTCGATTCAATTCGACTACCATCAATTGTTGCATTTGACCTCCTGTTTTCGGTCAGAGCAAACGATACCTGTCATGCTTACCATTGGCCCCCTAACGGAGATCACATAATGATAAGTCCCAACACTTCCTCTTCATTGCCTTATCAGCTCCCTGCGCTGGGTCATAATCCATCGACGCAACGTCAGGGGACGACCCCCGGCAGCTTCGCCAACACTCCACAAATCGCCGCCGGACCCCAGGGAGCGTATACATTCTCCTCACCCGACACGCCGGGCATGCCTGCGGCGTCTCATAAAACCGCCTGGGATTTCATGCCCGACGATTGGTCTCTCAAACCTGGCTTTGAGACCAACTACCACCTTGCCGACGCCTGGAATGCTCCCGTCGGGTTTCAGCCTTCGACTCAACTGGAATTCGCCCGTCTTGGCATCATTACACCCGAAATGTCGCGCGTCGCTGAGCGTGAAGATCACCTGACCGCTAAACAGGTCCGTGATGAAGTTGCAGCCGGCCGGATGGTCATCCCTGCCAATAAAGTTCACTTGAGTTATCAACTTGATCCCATGGCGATCGGACGTGCTTCTAAGACGAAACTCAACGCCAACATGGGTGCCTCACCCGTTTCATCGAGCACTCAGGAAGAAGTTGAAAAACTGAAGTGGGCCGAAAAATGGGGAGCCGACACGGTCATGGATCTCTCCACCGGAGGCAATCTCGATGAATGCCGAGACGCCATCATCCGCAACAGCCTCGTTCCCATCGGGACGGTGCCGATTTACTCCATGATTATTGGACGCAAACTCAAAGACCTCACTCACCAAAACATTCTCGACTCGTTGACTCATCAGGCCAAACAGGGAGTCGACTATTTCACCATTCACGCCGGCGTCCTGCGTGCCCACCTCGATGCCGTCAAGGATCGTCTCATTGGTATCGTCAGCCGAGGCGGGTCTTTATTGGCAAAATGGATGATCGATCATGGGCAGGAAAATCCTATGTATGTCCTGTGGGAAAACATTTGCCAGATCATGCGTGAGTATGATGTTACCTTTAGTATCGGCGATGGGCTTCGCCCCGGCGGCCTTGCTGATGCCACCGACATCGCACAACTGGCAGAACTGTGTACCCTGGGCGAACTCACTGAACGCGCCTGGAAACAAGGCGTTCAAGTGATGATTGAAGGCCCCGGCCATGTCCCCTTCGACCAGATTGAATACAACATGAAACTCCAGCGACAACTTTGTCACGGAGCTCCTTTCTATGTGCTCGGTCCACTCGTTACCGATATTTTTCCCGGCTACGATCACATCACCAGTTGTATCGGAGCAACGTCCGCTGCGTATCATGGTGCCAGCATGCTCTGCTACGTCACCCCCAAAGAACACCTTGGCCTACCCAAGAAAGATGATGTCAAACAAGGCTGCATCGCCTATAAGATTGCAGCCCACGCAGCCGATGTTGCCTTGGGGATTCCCGGAACCAGAGATCGCGACGACGAACTCACCAAAGCCCGTGCTGCGCTGAACTGGCAAAAACACTTTGATCTCAGCTTTGACCCTGACACTGCCCGCGCGTATCACGACGAAGACCTCGACGTTGATACCGACTTCTGCGCGATGTGCGGCCATGATTGGTGCAGCGTCCGTATCTCCAAAGAGATCGTCGAATTCGCTTCCGGCAAAGACAAGTCCTATGCCTGGGATCAGGTTAAGAAATCAGCCGCCCTCACCGCCGAACAGCAGGAGATTCTCGAAAAACGAGGTGTTCTGAGTCCTGATGAAATCCACAAGCTCGCCAGTAAAACGAAAAAAGCGATGAAGGCAGAAGCTGGCAAAGCTGATTGTCATAGCGACTACGTCGACGACAGCCAGGCAGTCCAGCTTCAGAAAAAAGAAGATGTGGCTCTTGTCGATCTGAATGTCAAATAATCTGGTTTGAGAGTTTGTTGAGAATCGACGTGATGTTGATTCTCAACATTGAGAAAACTTTTAACCGGAAATAATTGACGATTGCGTTTCTGGAATGAGGCATCCTCGCGACCATTTCAAAAAGACTTAGCGGCTGATTGACTCGACGATGCGCACAAAAGCCCCTTTATACGCCTCCCATTGGCGTTTGTTGCACGTTGCGATGATCTTGATGGCATCCGGTCCCGACACCACGGTCCCACGCAATCCGTAGATCGAGCCCCCAAATGTTCCTGAAGCAGTAAACGTCGAGTAACGGGCTTCTCCCATTTTTGCTGTTGCTTCTCGCGCGGGCTGCTCCTGGTAATTCGTGTATTCTGGCTCCACCTTCATCAGCAAAAAACGATGCACTGCACCAACAGCAGACAGATCCATTTCCGGATCAAACGCCGCGTCGGCTCCCATCGCGGCGGGATCAACCACGCCCCCGCCTTGTCCTGCCTGGGCGATATCTCCGATTGCTTCACCGGCGTGATCTTCCCGCACCTGTATCGAGATCCCTGACGACTCAATCCGAATCCATGCTGGTGCTCCCCCGGTTCCTCCCCCAGATTTGATCTCAAAACCTTCCGGGTATTCCAGATTGACCCAGTTGTCGTGTCGAAAAGCGACGAATGTTTCGGGCGCTTTCAATCCACCGGCAGATTTGAGATTCCCCACCAGACTTCCGCTGTTGATAAAAAAGTAGACGCCGCCAAACAGAAAAAACAACATACTGGCACATACGCCTGCCACCACCGGCCATCCTACTGCCGGCCCCTGTCCCGGGCTTTTCGGTGCTTTTGTTGCTTTGACTTTTGTCACCTTCCCGACGGAACCATCACCTGCAGGCTTCTTTCCCAACCGACTCACGCCCGGCTTATTTGTTGCGGAATTTTTTAATGGAGGCTCAAAGAGTTCCTCGTCGACGTCATCAAAGATTTCCAGATCATTTTCGGTTTTATTGGCTCGAGAAACTGCTGCGACTCCATGCGTTGCCGGGACAACGATCGAACTGCCACAGCCTGCACAGTCGATCGACCGACCGGCATATTTTTCAACGGCCTTCATCTTGTGGCCACACTGAGCACATTGAAACTTAATGTTCATAACAACAAGACCCCAGCGAGATGAATAGGGCAACCACAATTATTGGTATCAGCCTACAGAAGATAGGCTACCTGCATCTTGGAGAATCCGACAAAGGGCAACGCCGCTCGGGGGCTCTCTCAATTCAGAAGTGATCAAAAGAGCATAATCAGATCATCACGATTTTTCAATTTCCAATCGCTCCTGAGCGTTGGCTCCCACACACAATCCGTCGTAAACTTGTCTTGTTCAATCTGCATCCTTCGAACATCGACTGGATCCTTCCCATGGCTCGAGATCAGCAAGATCGTGAAGACTTGATAGCCGAGGCGACCGGTCTGGTCACACGGATGGAATTCACCGTCCCCTCGTTTGATGGCCCCATTGTCATTGGCTGGAAACGAAATCGAGCGTTCTCGATTTATCTGGATCAGGATCCTGTCTATCAGTTTGATGCCATTTTTCGTCTGCGGCGTGCCTATGTCAAAACCAGACTGTATCGCAGCCAAGGTGAGACGATCGCAGAATTGACGCGCCACCAAACACCCAATCAAACGATTCTCGCCCGGATCGATCTGGACCTATTATCCTGCGCCGAGTTTCTTCAAACGATGACTTCGACTCTCCGATCCATCCTCCAGGACATCTCACAAAACCGGTTCGCAATGGTCGCCTGGATCTCTGCTGATAACCTCTCGCCTGACCAGATTCTGAATTCTCTGACGTTGGCACTCAGGGCCATTGTCGACAACCCTTCCCTCTCCCCTGCTCTGCGTTAGCAGAACGCTGTTTTTTTCAACGGGCTGTTATCTCTCTTTGTGGGTTTGGTGATTTTTCACCACACCCAACTCAGCGTCCGGGCGCACTTCGGTTTTGACTTCCCTACATGCTGCCTGTGACGATAAGAGGATGAACCACATACGCTCAACGTTCCACACATATTTCCTGGCAGGTTCGATATTCACATTGGCCTGGCTGGCTTGCTCTTCGTTTGTTGTCTCAGCCGATCACATGATGAGTCAACCCCAAGCCGAACCGCGACTGCTGGCTCGATGCCTCCTCTTCAAGCATCGACACGCTTTCCCCGCACGCACATCATCACCCCAGTTATCCTCGACGCTCATCCTTCCATCCCCCAGTCATTTGGCTCCATCATCACTCAACGTGATCCCATCCCCCACACTGCCTCTTACGCCCCAAATTCCAATTCCTGAACCCATCTTTGAATTTCTCCCGGAAGCTGAAGAACACGCCTGGAAACATCTCGTCATTCATCACACCGCCACCGCCAGCGGAGATGTTGAACTCATTCATCAAATGCATCTTCAGCGTAAAGATTCTTCCGGCGTCCCCTGGAAAGGGATCGGCTACCATTTTCTCATTGGCAATGGTCAAGGTATGGATGATGGCCAGATCGAGGCGACATTCCGCTGGAATGAACAAATCAGTGGTGCTCACGCGGGCGTGGGACAATTCAACCGCGACGGCATCGGCATCTGCCTTGTCGGTAACTTTGAACTCACCGATCCCACCCCGGCGCAAATTCGTAACCTCATACGTCTTATTGAGATGCTCTCGGATCGCTATGAGATTCCCGCCGATCAAATCATCGGACATCAAGACGTCAAAGCCACCGCCTGTCCTGGCAAAAACTTCCCGTGGAAGACACTTCGGGAGGCCTTCCCCAAGCCTGCCTCAGCCTCTAAAAGCGACTGAGTGATTCGCCAGCGACGCAAAAAATCCAATTCTTTGATCGATCAACAGGTTTGGATTGACTCCAACTCTCTCTAGCTGCACAATATTAACCACGGGTGTGAAAGCCGATGAGACGTTTTCTTTGCGAACACACCCCTTCGGAGTCGCTCTAGCCAAGGCTGGATGCCTGTATTCTTCTCAAGGATGAGTTCCCATGTCTGATTCCCATCGCTCACTTTCCTGGTGGAAAGCACTCAAAGCCAAGTGGAATTCGTCTCCTCTGACGAATCTCTCGAGTCTCGATTTCTCGTCTGAGACAACTCTTTCCGTTCAACCTGTTCGCTCAGCCTCATCCCAGTCGCAAACCTGCGAACGCATACCGTCTGAGGCTTCGCCTGCCAGTATCCTTATTCCCGAGGGCTTCACGCCACAATACAAATATCCCCTCCTGGTTTGGCTGGCTGCAGACAAAGCCGAGCAACAACGAGCCATGACGTTGATGACTGCCATCAGCGACCGAAATTCCCTGGGTGTTTCGCTTGAATATCCCGATGACTGGCTGCTGACCGATAGTCAGCATCAATGGGATGCCTCACTGACTCAACTCATGAAGACCCTTCCCGTCGCTCCGCAACGTATCTTTCTCATCGCCCAGGGGTTTCTCGGCGAACAAATTTATGCCCACGCGCTCGCCAGTTCGCTCTCTATCGCAGGGGTGATCAGTCTGCGTTGCGACGATCCTCGTCAGGCCAGTCAAACGAACCTGAACACTCAAGCCGTTGAAAATTCCCGCTCTCCGCGTCTATTCTGGGCTCCTCCCAAACAAGTGGCCCCGCATCAATCAATTTGTCATCTGGATGCCTGGATCACCGCGACAACAGACCTCTCAGTTCAAAGCCCGATCTGGCGAGAAATCGATCGCTTTGTCCTCTCGCAGATTCCATCAGCAATCAATTGATGTCAGTTATTGTCGTCGCTTGATGTTTCATCAAACTGTGTGAGCACCAACTGCTCATACACTTCCAGCTTGGTGACTTTGTTTTTCATCGCCATCCGACACTTGGCAAAGTCACGCACAAATCCACGATACTCCTGCTGCATCCGGTGCAGCGTCAGCGCATGAGTGCTGCCTTTGGAAATATGGACACGTATTTGTTGCACACTCGGCTGTAAATCATCTCTGAGGTGACGCAGCAACTCCCGACTGGCATTCTCCAGGGTGATTGCCAGCATCTCTGTTTGTGTGCGATCAAACTGGCGCTGCTCTTGAGAAAATTTCAAGATTGCCGATCCCGTCGATTTGCGTGTCAGTTTGGTTTCATCCACTAGTCGACCAAACGGGCTCATCACAATCTGTGATGTGCTTTGTTCACGCTGGGCTTCTTCCAGTCTGGCGATCGCCAATTCAAAATCGGGTTTAATCGACAGCGACTTGCGATAATGCTCAATGGCCTGAAGGAACTGGCCATTTTCCATATAAACATCACCCAGCTTCACGTAGGTTTCCGGTAAATAAGGCTTCAGACGAATCGCCTCTTTATACGCAGAGACCGCCAGATCCGTATGACCTTGATGACGATGTGAATACCCCATGTTGTAGTAAGCTTCGCTACATTTGCGATCCTTATTAATGGCCTTTTGCAGGACATCCACCGCATCAGCGTAGCGTTTGGATCGATTCAACACCGCTCCCAGGTTCACCAGCGCCGTGGCTGATTCTGGACGCAACCGAACCACTTCTCGAAAATGCTTCTCGGCAAATTCGTAATCCTTCAGGTACATAAAGCAAAACCCGATCCCCTCATGCAAATGAGGATCATGCGGGTGATCTTCAATCAAGAGCGTAAATTCTTCGATCGCCGCCGGATATTGCCCGCCACGCAGTTTTTGCAGGGCCTGCTCTTTTCGCGAAGGAAGGTCTTGCATCGACATTATCTCTCCCTTTTCGAAGGTTGACATCACACCAGATCAGCAAAGATCAACACGCCCCAATCGTCTGTTATGAGTGATGGACTATCAGATCATCCAGATCGCGATGATTTCCATCGCAACAACCTACGGTCTTAGTCGTATACGGACTCTTGAGTTCCGATAAAAAACCGATCGTCAATCAGAACTCTTCGAGCAAAGCGACGTGTTGCATAATCCTATTTCACATTGGTGTTGAGTATGCGCATTGCGGCTCTGGCTGTCATCTCTCAAATCGCAGTTCACCAATTCTTCATCGATTCTTCGTCATTCGTTTGCACAACATCGTGCACGACACTCTTGATTGCCCGGATATGCTCCGGCGTGGTCCCACAACACCCCCCCATCAGACACGCCCCCGCTTCCCTCCAACGCTCTGCATACTGACCATATCTGGCAGGATCTTCGGCGTCCGTCGGTTCCCAACCAATGTCATCATCCCCGATGAAACACGCCGATGTATTCGCATAGATCCCGATCGCGATCTCGCCACACAAAGGCTTCAACCGTTTCATCAGACTCTCACCTGCGCGCGGATCAACACAATTGACACAGAGCGCCAATGGATGAACCAACTCCAACACCCGTTCGATGCCTACTTGCAGCCGGTCTCCCGAGAGCAATTCGCCAGAACCGTTCGTCAGCAGACTGATCACCGTCGGCGTCTGCACCTGACCAGCGAGTCGGCTGACTATTTCTAACTCTTGAAGATTGTTTGCCGACTCGACCAGCAACACATCGACTCCCGCCAGCAGCAAGGCTTCCAGATGTTGCTGATGCGTTTTTTCCAACTCAGCTTTCACCGGTGTACGACTGGGATAATAACAATCCTCCATCGGTGCCCAGGATCCACCAACGGCACACCCGCCACTCGCAGCGCGAGCGATGTCGACAGCTTCACGCGTCAGCGCGTTCCACTCATCACGATAACACGTCTCTCTGAGTGCATATCGCTGAGTTCGAAACGTATTAGCCGTGATGATCTGCGCGCCGGCTGCCACATACTCTCGATGAATCGCCAAGAGTAATTCCGGGGCTTCGCGAATGGCAGCCGCGGACCATCCCGGACGTTGAGTTGAAAACCCACGTCGGTCAAGTTCGGTTCCCACCGCTCCATCCAGCAAGACCACTTTCCCCGCATTCAGCCTGTCTCGGATCTCTGCCAGTCTACTCAATGATCGCTCCCTGGCAGCGTGATGAAAATGGAAACCTCCAAATCGACGGACTACTTTTCGAAGAACTCAATCAGCGTCTGTCATGATATCGGCGATCATAGATCACGCACCAGAAAATCATAGGACGGAAAACGGAATCATAGTCTCCTCCTCTGGCAACACGTCTCTTTGATCACAACGCTGAATCTCAGTGGATTTCAAAAAGTCTCAATCGGAACTTCAAACGATTATAGACCAGTCGGCATTTGTCAAAAGTTTCGAGAGCGTCAACGAATTCGCATGACATGATGATTCGAGACGGATACGCTTTTTTCCGCAACAACGCTCACTGCTCAACCAAGGATTCCATTCATGCGCGCTTTCTCTTTCATGGTCATCCTTTCCTTCTTTTGTCTCACAACAGCCCGGGCAGAAGATGGGGGGCTTCTGGGGTCACGTGATTTCGATGTTTCAATCAATGGCCAACCAATCCCGATCTATCAGGTCGACGCGTCCACCAACCACGGTGCTAATGGCGTCACGACCATGTCGTTCGGACATTTCAACTTCTCATCAGGGTGTCTGGTTTCTATCACCGCCAAGACGCCCGTCTCCACCTTCCAGGTGCGCCCTGCATCGTCAGAGATTATAACTACTCAGCAAGGTTCCAGTATTTCGTTCTCTCTGACGGAGACTGGCCACTACCTTATCACGACTAATAATTCCTATAACCATTGTCTGGTCCTCTCGGCTGACCCTCCTCATCCGGTTGTCATGCCAGCCGATGTCGAACACTTTTTCGGACCCGGTGTCCACAAGATCGGTCTACATTTCCCGTTGAAAACCAACGACGATGTCTATCTGGCAGAAGGCGCGGTGATCGTTGGCTCGTTCGCCATCGAAAACGCCGAGAACGTTTCCATCAAAGGCCCCGGCGTGATTCTCGGATCGGCATTTCCTCATCAGGAAAACTTCCAGGTGATCCGTGGCTGGAATGCCCATCAAGTCACCCTCGAAGGCATCACGATCTGCGATGCGCCCGGTTGGATCATCTCGTTTTGGGGAGACTCACAAGACCTCACTGTGCGTAATGTCAAAACAGTGGGCAGCTTCCGCTATAACACCGATGGAGTGCAGACCGGCACTGTCGGCCTGCATGTCGAAAACTGCTTCCTGCAATGTAACGACGACAATTTCTCCCTCAATGGACTCTGCCAGAATGTCGAGATCAACAACAACGTCCTGTGGAATCTCTATAACGGCGGCGTCTTCATGCTGGGCTGGGCGACGGGCGAAAAGTTTGATCTGCAAAATCTCGATATCCACGACAACGTCATCCTGCGCGCCGGTGGTTGCTGCGACTACGACATGAAGGGCCCATTTTCCATGAAGCTGTTCGGCTCTCATCGTGTGGCTAAAAACATTCACTTCAAAAACATCATCATCGAAGATCTCGCCGCCTATGGTCGCTGGCTTGATTTTCAAGCCGGAAAAGCCAATCAAACTCATGTCAGCGACATTACCTTCGAAAACATCCAGATCAACAAAGCCTGGGCCATCGCCGCCGAATTGCACGGCTGCAACGCCGAGTTTCCGATGCAGGAGATCCGTTTTCAAAACATCAACATACTCGGCCAAGCTGCAAAGACCCCCGCGGAACTCGGCTTGAATCTGATCAACACAAAAAACGTCACCATCAATGAGACGGCCTTTGAAGATTCCCTGGTCGAATCTCCCCTGATCGTTGCCATCCCTGAAACGTCTCAAGCCAACTCACCAACCGTTTCCACTCCACCCTCTCTTCCAACGGAAAATCTGCTGACGAATCCCGATTTCCAACAACAACTCACCGGTTGGACGTTTACCACGCCTCAAGGCTGTCTCGTCGAATCTTTGATCAATACCGATGAGTCAAACCAACACCTGATTTCAGTCACCAACCGCAAGTCCACAAATGCCGGCATCGAACAGGACATCACCGACATTCTCAACGCCCATGGCCCCGGTCACTACACTTTCGCAGCCTCAGTACGAGGCGTGAATTCTGTCGTTCCTGTTCGAGTGACTTTGGCCGTCACCGATGAACTCTCCACGCAGTGTCATCCTTCTCCGGAAGTGCAAGCCACACCAGATGCCTGGCAGACGACGTCGCGCAGGCAACCACTTTCGTGGTCACGTTTGCAATCTGCCAAATTGATCATCGATACCGGCTACGGCAACACAGATAGTTTCCAGATTCAACAGGCCCAGTTGGCTCAATGATCCTCGATGATTAGCCACTGAGCACACGCTCTGGGCAACAACATGACGGTCTGACGTTTTGGAGGTAAGTCATCATCAGCGTGTCAGCCAGCGGGAATGAAATCGCCCTACGCTTCGTCAGGTCAAATAGCCAATCCGTTGTTTTAGGTTTTTAATGGACCCATAACGACAATCACCCGGTCCTGTCAGAGGACAAGACCAGGTGATTGATATTGAATTTGAAGAGATCGAAAGCAACTGGAGAACTTAATTCGAAACTAATTCGAGATTCAGATCCTGATTGGCTTCGGTGATATTCATGACAATTGTCCCGGACTTCTGATACTGACGAGGTAGCAGTTCTTTGCCATCGGCTGCAGGATTATCGCTGGGCAAGATCTTGGAGACAGTGACGTTAAATTCTCCTTTGGGCACACCAGCATATTTGCTGCTGAATCGCAGGACATACTTACCATCCGCATCGGTTCTCGCCATGCAACTTCTTCCCTCGCCGTTGAGGGGAGTGAACATCACTGTGGCCCCCTCCACCGGAGTTCCATCAAGTGTGACGGTCCCCCCGACATCTTGAAGGTCTGGAACCTGGGCTCCAGGACATCCCATGAGAAACAGGCAAAGTAAGATCGCAATACTGCGTACCATTAAAATTCTCCTACGGGAATTCCATCGCTCATGAGCATCAGGTAATCCAAAACGGAATTGGGTGTCGGTAAAGCATTTCCGCTGATGGTATCATCAAACAGATAGTTGATATTCTCACTGATGAACCTCACCGATCCATCACACAGGACAAATTGTGCTCCCCCCTGGTGGTTGCTGTTGAAACCCAACTGGCATTCATTACCGTTGGTTTTCGTCGGATCAGTATCCGCGTAATCCGTCAAAGTGGAGTTAATACCGGTGCCACCGATACCCACTACTGCACGCGTCCAAAGATTGCAAGAAGTCGTCATGCCTCCTCCGGCAGATTGAACGCCAACCCATTGACCAGCACCGCAATCCTTTAATAATTGCCTGGAATTATCATAAAGTGCGGAAGTTCTCTCTCCCACCAGCAGTGTATTGCTTAATCCATCGGTGATATCCTTAAAGCCGACAGATGTGATGGCATTACCATCGACATTCCCGACGCCGCCGATAATATCTGGACCATTAGCCCCCAGCCCTTTATTACCAGGCGTACAGGCTCTGACTCGGATCGCTGCTGGTCCGCGAACCATCACAAAGTTGGAGATCCCCAGTCCACTGATGCCAAATCCCTCAGTGCTGTCTGAAGGGCATCGATAAGTGGCAATACGAGTCGCGGCACCTGGGTCCATATTTCGGTAGTTCCAGGCACGGTTAGCCGTTGTTCCGATCTGACCACTGCCGACATTCATAAAATCATACAAAGCGCCTTGCTCAATGTATGGTAAAATGAACGATCCCCAGCCAAACCCGTTTTGCCCTGCGCTTCCAATAGCCGCTGCTGGCAGCATGTTGTAAACGTCATGGTAATTGTGCATGGCCAGACCAATTTGTTTCAGATTGTTCTTGCAGGTCGACCGTCGTGCCGCTTCTCGTGCCTGCTGAACTGCAGGCAACAAAATCGCGACCAGAGTAGCGATAATTGCAATCACGACCAGCAACTCAATCAACGTGAATGCCAGACGCTTGGACATAAATCCTCCAGAGATAAGGGCAGAAATGAGAGTGAATAAATGAAGTATAACATAAACTCATATGAATTGAACCAATATTTTTATACGTGTCAAGTCTGCTCTCAAAATTGACAACAAAAGCATCCTAAAAAGACACTGGTCTTATCACTCCTTTGATCTTTTCAAGGCCCAAGTGATGCATTAAGTGCTGCTATGCCATGACTTAGCGAACATTATTTCAACAGCCTTGATCGTCATGGACACAAGCATGAACCAGCTAATCGCGTCTGGCCTATAATTTTCACCAGCAATCTCACGTTCGGAATTGACGACGCAACTTCACAAGAGTCGTTAAAAATTCTCCCACTGCCTTCACAACCACGCAGCAAAACAAGCTTCTGTTGTTCCACCGAAAACAGACACCACCCGATAATGGGAGCAGGACAAATTCAGGGCAAGCCCTGGAAACACGTTTCCAGAAACACCGCAAAGCGTTGCTGCCAAAGCAGATACAACAGCATCGAATTAACAAACGGAGAGGGAGGGATTCGAACCCCCGGACCCTTTCGGGTCGCCGGTTTTCAAGACCGGAGCGATCGGCCACTCTGCCACCTCTCCTGATAAATGCCACGGCAAGACCATTAACGATCCGACCCGGTTCACTTGTCAAACGATAACATAGCCGCACATCTGAAGATGGTCAAGTTCCGGAGTCGGCTCTTTTTCACACACCCCATCACTTCCCGGGGCAAGCCGGAACACTGTCGATACAGTGTTGAACGAGACTCCCTGTGGGTATACACTTATCACAAGCCATTCCAAAGCGATCCTTACGAACCATTTGTACACACCGTCTGGTCGATTTTCGTTTGCTTCTGGCTTCGTTTCAATCCATCTGCCAACACTCGGTCAGTCTTCAGGTCGTCTGCTTGTCAGGTTCTTGTCGCCGATTTCGCCACCAATTGGATCAATATGTCAGACCCCACCAAGCCCACCCCCCCCACTAACACGCCCGATTCGAATCCTTCCAAAAGCAATCGGAAACGAAAGGGCAAGCAAAGTGGAACCACAATGTGGTTATTGCTCCTCACGGGAGTGATGCTCGCCTTTGTGTTTTACAAGTTTTCTGAAAATCCCAACAGCAGTGTCGTCGGCTACAGCGATTTCGTTAACGGTCTAACTTCGGGGAAATACAGCCAGGAAAACGTCTTCGAATTTACTTTCGAAACCAACTATTGGCGTTGGCAAAACAAACCTGCAGAAAAAGTCGTGGGGGGAGGCTCGTCGAGTCCAACGGACCCGGAAACAAAGTCAACACCATTGATTCCTCTTAAAACTTACAAAATCGCTGCCTACACCGCTCCAGAAAAAGCCCAGGAAAAACTGGCTGACCTGCTCGATGAACACCAGATTGCCTACTCGTTTGATCCACAGCCCGCCGATGCGCAAACGCTGATGTACGTCGTCTTCATGGTGATCTTTATCGTGTTTTTCATCATGATGATGCGTCGGATGGGGGGAGCCGGCGGTGCACTTTCCTTCGGGCGCAGCCGAGGAAAATTGTATGAAGGTGAAGAAACACGTGTTACCTTTGAGCAGGTGGCAGGCATCGACGAAGCAGTTGAAGAACTGCGTGAGATCGTTGAATTCCTGAAAACGCCCGCCAAGTATCAATCATTGGGAGGTCGAATCCCCAAAGGTGTGCTGTTGATCGGGCCGCCGGGAACCGGGAAAACGTTGCTCGCCAAAGCTGTCGCCGGCGAAGCTGAAGTTCCGTTTTTCTCACTCTCAGGTTCAGACTTTGTCGAGATGTTTGTCGGCGTCGGGGCAGCGCGGGTCCGCGATATGTTCCAGCAGGCGGTCCAGCAATCCCCCGCGATTATCTTTATCGATGAACTCGATGCACTCGGGAAAACACGCGGCACGGGCATGCCGGGTGGACATGATGAACGCGAGCAGACCCTCAACGCACTTCTCGTCGAGATGGATGGGTTTTCCTCGGATCAATCGGTCATTGTGATGGGAGCGACAAACCGTCCGGAAACGCTCGACCCGGCGTTGATGCGTCCAGGTCGCTTTGATCGACATGTCCTCGTTGACAAACCTGATTACAAAGGTCGAGAAGCGATTCTCAAAGTTCATGCCTCGAAGATCAAAATGGATGACAAAGTGAATTTGTCAAACCTGGCCAAATTGACGCCCGGATTTTCAGGAGCCGATTTGTCCAACCTGTGCAACGAAGCGGCGCTGCTGGCGGCTCGAAAAGATCGTCGGGTTGTCGGAAATGTTGAGTTTGAAGAAGCGATCGAACGTCTTGTCGCCGGGTTGCAAAAATCAACGCGTCTGATCATGCCCGACGAAAAACAGCGTGTGGCCTATCACGAAGTCGGCCATGCGCTCGTTGCCTGCGTCCTTCCAAACACCGATCCTGTCCACAAGATCTCAATTATTCCCCGAGGCATGGGAGCATTGGGATACACGTTGCAGCGTCCGCAGGACGAGCGTTTTCTGGTGACGCAGTCGAAACTGGAAAACCGGATCTGTGTCTTGCTGGGAGGGATTGCCATCGAGCAACTCGTTTACAATGAAACCTCAACAGGGGCTCAAAACGATCTGGAACGCGCCTCCGATATTGCACGTCGGATGGTGACGGAATTCGGCATGAGCCCCAAACTGGGGCGGGTCAACTATCAACAGTCTGGGCGCTCACCCTTCCTGGCCAACTACACGGGTCCTGCAGAATCGACTCACAGCGAAGCGACCATTCGTGAAATCGATCTGGAGATCAAACGTATTATCGACCACGCCTACGACAGCGTCATGGATATTTTGCAAGCCCATCGCCCCGTCCTCGAACACCTGACCAAAGATCTGATCGAGATCGAAGTCATGGACGCCGATCATCTGGAAAGCGTCTTGCAGCAGTATAAAACCGTGCCTCAGATCAAGCCGGGGACCTATGTCCCCAATCCACCGATTCCAGAACAACGTAAGCCCGATGAGCGCAAGCCCGAAGAACAGGGACCGTCAGGTGGCATGAATTCGGCCTCAAGCTGATCAAGCCGCATCGCGCCCATCATTCAGCATGACCAGATCAGTACACGTTGCGCGTATTTGTGGCGGCGTTCTCAAAGCCGCTTGAAAATCAGCGAAACATTGTGGCCGCCGAAGGCAAAGCTGTTGTTGAGTGCATACTCGACCCGCGCCTCTCGGGCGTGATGAGGAATGTAATCCAGAGGACAGGCAGGGTCAGGCTGATCAAGGTTGATCGTCGGCGGCAGCATCTGATGCTTGAGCGCAAGGATGGAAATGATCGTTTCCAGCCCACAGGATGCCCCGATCAGATGGCCTGTCATGCTCTTGGTCGAACTGATTTGCAACTCAGCCGCATCGGGACCGAAGGCATCTTGCAATGCTTTGGTTTCAGCCAGATCGTTGAGCACTGTTCCTGTGCCGTGCGCATTGACATACATGCGACTGGCAGCCTGTGATGACGACAAGCCAGACATGCCCAGAGCCAGTTTAATGCCGCGTGTCATTTCGCAGGCATGTTCATCCGGTCTGACGAGATGCTGCGCATCAGTGGTCACGCCGTAGCCCATTAATTCTGCATACGGAGTGACCTCACGTCGTTTGGCAGAGTCTTCTGATTCCAGAACCACGATGCCGGCACCTTCCGACATAATGAGCCCTTTTCGGTCGGCGGAGAACGGGCGAACTGCTTTTTCGGGATCTTCGTTGTAGCCGGTCGCCATCGCTTTCATGCGGAGGAAGGAAACAATCCCCAGTCGCGTCAACGAGGCTTCGGTCCCTCCGGTAATTGCAAAATCAATTTGACCCGAGGCGATCGCTTGTGCCGCCGCAATGATCGCATGTCCGGACGAGGCACACGCCGTACTAATCACACTCGTCGGGCCAGTGATGCCGTACGCGATGCTGATATTGGCCGCCGAGGCGTTGGGCATCAACAGCGGAATCGTAAACGGGCTGACTTTGGACGTACCACGGTTGATCAGGTTTTCCGTTTGTTCCTGGAGAGTTTTCAGGCCGCTCAGTCCTGCTCCCAGATAAACTCCTGCCCGAGGACCGAGATTTTCCAGCGGAAGACGGGCATCAAGCAAAGCATCACGCGTCGCGAGGATGGCAAACTGGGACGAGCGTTCCATCCGACGCAGAGAAACACGATCGTTGATCGTTATGGTGGTCGGGTCAAGATGAAGAACTTCACCCCCGATTTGTACATCCAGATCGCAGGTAGGAATTTGCGTGAGAGGCCGGATACCGCTGACGCCGGCCAGCAGTTTGTTCCAGACTTCGTGGAGGTCGCTGCCGAGTGGGTTAATCGTCCCCATCCCGGTCACCAGGACGCGCGACATGTGTTTAACATTTCATTCCAATAGTTCCTCAAGGCACCCACCTTGGCGCCACTCTCATCGCCAATCATAACGAACCCTCGAGTCTTTCACTGCTTACACACGAGAAGAAAAGAGGGTTCCTCAGAAAAAATCTAACCACCAGCAAATCAAAAACCTGCAGTTTGAAAAGCACTTTGTGACGCTGGCAATCCTCCAAAACAGTGGAAAATTCGAACACCCAGCAATTTCCTCCCACATTGATGACACAAAAAACGCGGTATTCCCTGTGGTCGACTTGCGCTACGGTTCGAATAAAAAGCCACGTCGCTGACAGCCGTGTCAAAAAAACAGAACTTATCTCTTCACGCATCCTCTCACGCGAACCATAATATCCGTTTGACAGTCTGTCCTTATTATCTCAGGATCAGCCCCAGACGATCTCCCCCTGTCCTTCATCCATCGGAATTCGCTATGACAACAGCCGACACAACAACTTCTCCACTCTCCAGCCTCGATACGATTGAGTTGTTCAGCCGGTATGTGATCCCGAATTACAAACGCTACCCCGTCAGTCTGGTCAAGGGGGAAGGCTCGCTGGTGTGGGATGCCGAAGGGAAAGAATATCTCGATTTATTCCCCGGCTGGGGCTGCAATATTCTGGGATATTCTCACCCCGGATTGGTCCATGCCATTAAAGAACAGGTCGACCAACTCATCCACGTTCCCAATACCTGGTACACCGAACAGCAGGGCCGTTTTGCCGAAGCCATCTGTTCTCGCAGTTTCGGTAAAGCATTTTTCTGTAACAGTGGCGCCGAAGCGATTGAAGGGGCCTTAAAACTCGCCCGACTGCATACTTCCGCCGAAAAATACAAATTCATCACCTTCCAGAAGGGCTTCCACGGCCGAACCTTCGGAGCAGTCTCTGCAACCGCCCAGCCCAAATATCACGAAGGACTCGGGCCACTCGTCCCCGGTTTCAAATATGCTCCATATGGGAACTTGCAGGCCGTTGCCGATCTAATCGACCATGAAACCTGCGCCATCCTCATCGAACCCGTGCAAGGAGAAGGTGGCGTCAATCTCCCTCCCGAAGGATTTTTGCAAGGCCTGCGTGACCTCGCCGACGAGCATGGGCTGGTCTTGATTTTTGATGAGATCCAATCGGGGACCGGACGATTGGGAACATGGTTCGGACACCAGTATTTCGGGGTCCAGCCAGATATCTTCACACTGGCCAAAGGGGTCGCCGGCGGTGTGGCATGTGGCGGATTTGTGTGTCGTGACGAAATTGCCCCCAGTCTGCGACCAGGCATGCACGCCAGTACCTTCGGCGGCAACTCTCTGGCCATGGCAGCCGGCATCGCGACCTTCAAAGCCATCGAAGAGGAAGGCTTGTTGGGACATATCAGCGATATGGCTGACTGGTTTCGAGAAGAAATCGCTACCTTCGCTCAAGACTGCCCGATTGTCCGCGATGTGCGTGTCTGCGGCATGATGATCGGCATCGAATTGACCATCCCAGCCTCGGCATGTGTTCAGAAGTGTATGGACAAAGGAGTCTTAATTAACGTCACCCAGGAAACCGTCATCCGCCTTTTGCCAGCCTACAATCTGACCAAAGACGAAGGCCAACGGGGACTGAGCGTGATCTTTGACGTCATTCGCGAATTGTCC
>JBGSVC010000420.1:0-9079 GCA_041753175.1 Planctomycetaceae bacterium | reverse complement strand
CAATCAGACGAGGAACCGGAGTCGCTTCGATGGCATTTTTGATGATCCCCCTTAACGCCTGAGCCAAAAGGCCTAATGGAATCGTCAGTACTTGTTGTTTCAACTCAGGATCAATTTCAAAAACGACCCGGTCCCGATGTTTGAGTTCTTCAGAGATTTCATCGAATAACTCTTCAAACGTGATCGTTTCAATCTGCTCCCAGGTCACCTGACCAGCTTCGATCGACATCCGATCCAGAATTCTCCGACACCGATCGACTTCGGAACGAATCAGTTTGACGTCCTCTTTAATTTCGTCCGAAACCGATAGCCTTTGTAATTCTCTGAACAATTCGGTCGACGAGATCGCAATCGTCGAAAGCGGGCTGGCTAACTCATGGGCAGCACCTGCCGCCAGTGTTCCCAGCGCCTGAAGTTTATCCCCTTTGGCTTGCAACCGTTCGGCTTCACGAAGCTGTCGTTCGCGACGACGAAGCTGGGAATTGAGCATCGTCGTGAAGTAAACAATCACACAAATGCATGTCGAGACGGCAACAAACAGACCAGTCTGCTGGATTCCAACACGTCCCAGAAAAAGCACGCGATTCAAATCTTCATACGGCTCTCGAACACTCAGTGGCTGATAGTAAATCAACAGAAAGACAAATCCATACAGCGCTAAAACCGTTAAAATCCAACTCCAGGTTTCGGAGAGCAGCGTTGCAGCCAAACACAGATTCACAATATAGAAGACAACAAATGGATTATTTGCCCCTCCACTGAAGTAAAGCAGCAATGTCAGGATGACCAGATCGATCGCCATCACAATTCCGATCGTCGACTGAGTAACCGCTTCCGGTGACGCTAACCGGGTTTGCAGAGCAGGGGGGGGGCCAGGATGTGATGGCAACTGAGCCTGGCGAATACGATCTTCCTGTTTTTGCTGCAAATACCAATCATAACATTGCAGAAATATCTGACTGATTGCCGTCATCGCAATGATGATCAACAACGGTGTAATCTGGATATTGATTTTGAGCACAAACCAGACGACGAGAACCGTCACCAACTGTCCAACCACAGCCGCCCAACGCAGTTTCAAAAACCAATGGACGATTTCTAACGGAAGATTGCGAGAATTCATCATCTTTTTTGTTGCAACAATGATCGTTAAATGAAATCTGACGTTATAAAATCTTCACGCTGAACCTGACACAGGAGCGTCAATCGAATCGAAGAGGCCTTATCATAACGAAAGAAGACTCCCAAAGCGTTGATGGCACGTTGGCCATCCAATCCAGAATTTCAATTCAACATCTCCCCATGAATCATATTAACGAACGTTCAGTGCAATAGCCTTTGCCGTTCGGATTGCACGACTTATCGGAGGTATGCTGCCTTATGGACAAATGATCCTGATTTACACTCAGAATTGCCATGATAAAGCGTTACATTCGATCCACACAGCCGATGTTAATAAGTGGTCTGCTCCTTGGCCATTATTTCATAATCCGAGAATTTGCCCGTTTTAGTCTAAGCAAACCCTGCTAAAATTGCCTGTCTTCAAATCCTAGATTGTTGAATAAGCATCGGGACAGCATTTCGATATGAACAAATTGGCAATTCTCCTGTATGATGTTTTTACAGAAGCGTATTGAAAAGAATCTGGTTTCCTGAGTAATGGCGTCAAGTCTTCGTATCAACTCACCACTTAAAAAAGGAGTGTCACAGCCCCCGCTCAGTGACACACTGGAAGCACTCCGTACCAAGGCTTCCACAGCTCTCCAAACCAATGATGATAAAACGGCCGAAAGTTGTTACTTCAAAATACTTGCCCTGCTGGATGAAACCCCAGACGATCGTAAAGAGCAACATTATCTATGGACTCTGGAAGCACGCCTGGGTTTGCTGACAACGCTGAGCAAATCCAAACTCACAAAACTTGTCGAAGAGCAGACGACAGGACTCTTTGACGATGTCGCGGCGTTGCCCCCATTACTTTATCGTCCCGCCCTCGCACTGCTGAACCAGGGGACTGAAAAACTCTTTGCGCTCAACGAGCTTAAGATCGCGTTGTCTGTCTGCTTGTCAGCATTGTCCATTGCCCAGCGGAAACCCAGGGATTTTCTCGATGAACTGACCCGAACGCGCAACAACCACGGCGCGGTGTTGATCACGATGGGAAGAATTCCGGAAGCAGAAGAGATCCTTAATAATCATTTAGCTTTAGTCCAGAATCAAAGCTTTCCTGCCCCTACTTTGTCACTGGCAACTTTTTATAACAATCTGGCAGAACTGAAACGTCAGCGTGGCCTGTTTCCCGAAGCAGCAATGCTGTCGAAATCGGCTTTAAGAATGCGACTGAGTCTGCTCGACGAACAACATCTGCTCGTTGCACAATCTCGTCACAATCTTGGTTCCCTGGAGTTTATTCTTGGCAGAATCGACTCTGCCCGCCAATTACTGGAAGCCTCACTGAAAGTCAGACTCGCTGCAGGAGAACAAACTCCCAAAATTCATTCCGCTGTTCCCACACTTATTCTGGTTGCAGATATCCTTTTGCAGCAGCGACTTCCAATGGAAGCCATTAGATACGCCAAACAGGCCCTGGCATTGTGTGAAAAACAATTTGGACAACAAAATCAGCGTCAAATTCCCATCTGTCTGTTGCTTGTCGAAATTTATCGGCAGTTGCGTCAGACCTCCAAAGCAGAAGAATTGTATGCCCAGGCAGAATCGTTGATGGTTGCTTGTGACGTCAACGACCCCATGCAGCAGGCCTCACTTCTGGTCGCGAAAGCTCAACTCGAATTTGATCAGCAGAACTATTCACTCGCCGAGACCTGCCTGGAAGATTCCATGAAAATCATCCGCAAACACCAAAGCCAACATCATCCCGAAGTCTCTCGGATCTTATTACTTCTTGCGCGAGTCTATGATCGCAATAATCGCGATTCACGTGCCAAAGGCTGCCTGAACGGAGCCGTTGAATTGATCCGTCAAGCCTATGGATCTCAACACTACCGTCTTCTTGACTGCCTGCACACCCTTGCCACGATCCATCTGGAAAGGGGCTACCATGATGCCAGCGAAGACTATTGCCAGCAGATGCTCGATTTATTTCAAGCCACAGACCAGAAACGCCACGGCTTATTACCTCAGACATATATCTTACTCGGGCGAATCTGTCAGGTGACGAAACGTCCGCACGAGGCACGCGCTCACTATCGTCAGGCTGTCGATCTGTATCGCGAACTCTACTCGCCCCTTGATCACGGGATGTTGGATATCTATGGCGAACTTGCAGCAGTCGAAGAAATTCTGCAAGACTACCAACAATCACTTAACTTCGGGCTGGCAGCCCTGGAAGTCGCAGAACAGCACTACCCCAGCGACAATATCATCTTTGGCTACATCCATCATCGGATGATGAATCTGTATCGCAAACTCAAGCATCTGCCCGAAGCGTTGGAAAACGGGCACATCGCACTTTCCATTTATGAAAAATGTCTCGGACGTGATCACGACGACGTCATCAGACTACGCCATGAACTCGACATGCTTGAGCATCCATTGGCGTCATGAATCACACCACTCCTACACCTCTTGAAATCACTCAGAAACTCAAGACGCAAGCAACCTTGCTCGGCTTTTCCCTGGTGGGTGTGACTCATGCCGTCTCACCCACCACCCATCCTGAATTTCTAAGTTGGCTGGAAGCACAATATCACGGCGAGATGGCCTATCTTCAGCGTCGAAAAGAAGCATATGAAGATGCACACGCTGTGCATTCCACCGTTCGCTCGATCGTGATGCTCGCTGCCAACTACGCAAATACACCCTCCCCCTCCACGAAACAACCCCGCATCTCTCGTTACGCTCAGTCAGGTGTTGACTATCACGATGTTCTCAGAGAGAAACTGACCCAATTATGCGTGTGGCTGAAAACACTCCTTCCACTCTCAAAGTCTCGCGGAATTGTCGATACGGCACCGCTGTTGGAACGAGACTTCGCTCGACAGGCAGGCTTGGGGTGGTTCGGCAAAAACACGATGTTGATCCATAAATTTCAGGGGAGCTATTTCTTTTTGTCCGCGTTGTTGACCGATGTTGAGCTGGTCGCTGATACCCCTCAGGAAACCTCTCACTGCGGGACCTGCACGCGCTGTCTGGAGGCGTGCCCCACGGATGCGTTCGTGGCCCCCTATCAACTCGATGCCCGTCGCTGCATCTCATATTTGACGATCGAATTGCGTCAGGCACCGATTGCCGATGATCTCAAACCGTTGATGGACGATTGGATTTTTGGCTGTGACGTCTGCCAGGAAGTCTGCCCCTGGAACCGTAAGCACATCCCGGCAAGCGCTCCGGAGTTTTCTGACTCTTCAAAGTTAAGCACTCTCGATTTGAATGGACTCTTATCGTTGACTCCGGACAACGTTCACCAGCATTTCCACCAAACCCCACTGGAACGTCCTGGTCGAGACGGAATTGTGAGAAATGCCGCTATTTATGCGGGCAATCAACGATGCATTGATGCAATCCCCGCGTTAAAAAAATTGCTGGATGATCCTTCCTTGATGGTTCGCGATGCCGCCCAGTGGGCTTTACAAAAACTCTCAGGTCACGAATCACCTTCGAGCCAACCTCCCCGATAGAAAACCATGAGATGATTTGATAAAATCACCGGTTGAGCATTCACTGGCTCGATTATCAATACAAGCTCGCGGGAAAAAGTATCAATGTCGAAGCGCATCAAACTCGGGATCAACGGAGCCGCCGGTCGAATGGGACGACGTATCGTCGTCCTGGCCTGTCAAAGCAACGACTTTCACATCGTCGGAGCCTATGAATCGAATCATTCTGCATTTCTGGGACGCGACGTCGGTGAACTGGCTGGAGTCGGGCCCGCAGGTGTCGTGATCACGTCTGAAATTTCAGAACGCCCTGATGTCATCATTGATTTTTCGACTCCTGAAGGACTGCTGGAGATCGCGACTGTTTGTGAAGAACGCCGCATTCCTCTTGTCGCGGCGACCACCGGAATGACAACCCAACAAAAAACAGATGTCATGTCTGTTGGACAGGTGACAGCGTTTCTGATCGCTCCCAGCATGAGCATGGCCGTCAACGTCGCCATGAAACTCGTCGGCGATGCTGCACGTGCTCTCAAAGCATTGCCTGATGGCGTTGATGTTGAAATCGTCGAACGTCACCATCGCTTCAAGGAAGATGCCCCGAGCGGAACAGCCCTGCGCTTCGGTGAAATTGTAGCCGAACAAATGCAACAGGAAGTCCATCGACATGGCCGTGAAGGACGTATCGGACAACGTCCACAAAACGAAATCGGCTACCATGCCTTGCGTACTGGCGACAACGTTGGAGAACACAGCATCGTCTTTGGCATGATGGGTGAAACTCTCGAAGTCTATGTTCGAGGCCATACCCGTGATAGCTATGCCTACGGCGCCTTAGCTGCCGCCAGATTCCTCTACGACAAGCCTCCAGGCGTTTACAGCATGCAGGATGTTCTTGGACTCAGCAGCGAAGCATAACACCAGGTCGATTTGCTGCCCGTTGATTTTCTCAATGGGCGGCGCGACTGCAGGGATGAAACCTTAACAGGCGCCAGGCTTCAGGCGTATTATGGATTATTGGAAACCAACACGAAGTCGATTTTGATCAGACTCTTAAAGATCCGTATCGACCATCTCTTGCTGAGTTCGGAATGATTCTGGAGAAAGCACAGTGACGGCAGTCTCCCATTTTCCATTGACGAACCTGGAATATTTAACCAACAGACTTACACTGGCTTCAGATTCTGAAAGAATCCGTTCCAGATCCGCAGCACTATTCACGGGTACGCCAGCCACTTCCTGCAAAATATCGCAGGGCTTCAACTCCGCATCGGTCTGCGATGTTTTCAGGATCAAACATCCTTTCTCAGACGAATTCCATCTCAGTTGACGGATCAGATCTTGATCAAGGTCATGTAGCGAATAACTTGAAGGCTGCGCGTTTCCGCCGAAATTGGGCACCACCTTTTTCTCTTGATCATTGTAAGGTTGAGCCTCGCCTCGCAGTTCAAGTTCTGCACGATCCCCTAATAAAACGGTCATCGGCAGGCGTCGCCCTTGTCGCATCACGATCAAAATGACCTTCGTATTCACTTTCGTCAGACTGACCAGATTGATCAGATGACTTTCATCTTTGATATCAATGGAATCAAACGACAACACAACATCATCAATTTGCAAATTCGCTCTTGAGGCTGGCGTATTGGCATAAACTTCCATAATCCGCGCCCCATACACACGATCGAGCTTCAATCGTCGGGCTGTCTCCAGTGAAAAGGCCGGATCGAGTTTCACACCCAGATAAGCCCGTTCCACTTTGCCCTGTTCAATCAGTTGACTGACGACAAATCGCGCCAGATTGGCAGGAATCGAAAATCCAATCCCTTCATTTCCACCGCTGCTGGAGGCAATGGCCGTGTTGATCCCGACCACATTCCCCTGCAAATCAATCAGTGGTCCACCACTATTGCCAGGATTAATTGCCGCATCTGTTTGAAGGAAATCCTGATTGATCACTTCAGAGGTCGCTCCGAGCTTGAGAGATCGACGCCCCTTGGCACTGATGATTCCAAACGTCACCGACTGGCTCAGTCCAAACGGACTCCCCATCGCTAGCACCATGTGCCCGATATGAATTTTATCACTATCCCCCCATTTGGCAGCAGTCACATCCCGCACGGGAATTCTGAGAACCGCGATATCACTGTTTTTATCGGCAATCACGGAAAGCGGATAAGTGATCCGGCCATCAAAGAGAATCAACTGAATCTTGTTGAGTTCTGCATCCTGAATAACGTGCCGGTTTGTGACGACGTAGTAGCCATCAACCCCCGGCGTTTGCATAATCACACCTGAACCGGTTTCTTCGACCAAACCCCCGCGATTTCCCGGACGTTCGGATTGGATATGCACGACACTGGGCATGGCCGTTTCTGAAATTCGCGAGAGCACATCACTTCCCAGATGTAAGACAGAGTTCCCTGACCCAATTTGCTCATCCAGAGATGCAAACTGACTGGTGATCAGACTTTGTCCAACAGCCGTTTCTACGAAAGTGAACGTTAGCAGACACGTCAGCAACACCTGCATCAAACAGACCGTCATCAGATGAGACGTTCGAGCCTGTTGTCGTGATCGGGAAACAGCTTTTTTAAAGTCATGCATTGACGTTGAACACCTCGAATAAACCGAAACAACACAAACGGCGCGACTTCTGATTCTCTAACACAGTTCTGACTAACGAAGACTCCCAGAGTTCTTCTCTGTACTTTGTGGACTCTATCGATCACACAGACCGATTCGACTCACAGCCTCATCCCGATAACACTGAGCACAAACCAGAGCACTCTTTAGACATCGACATGGTTTCCAGATGGCTTGGGGAGTCAAGGCCAATCTTTCCACGATTCGGATCGTGCTGATCTGTCCCCTGCTACAATTGATGCGTTCCGGTTATCTGTTAGCCGAACAATGATTGCAAAATGAATGACTGTCTTGACCGCATCGATCGTCATGATCCAGTTATCATGATTCCACGTTGTGGCCAATGCAATTGGAGTTTTATTCACAACCGGAAAATTCTCCGAAAGTCTTCATTTGGTTCTCGAAGGTCATTTGATCCCCTCAGCGTGAGGAAAACAAAAAAACGCTGCCCGATCAGCATCGGACAGCGTTTTCTGTTTTTTGACAAAACCTAAATTGCTTAACTATCTGCCAGTGGTGTCTTTTTCTCGGTGATCACAGGATGACTGGCCGCATTGTCGGCATTCATTTGAATATACTCTTTCCAATCTTCGGGCACGTTATCTTCGTGGAAGATCGCTTCAACGGGACATTCCGGGACACACGCTTCGCAATCAATACATTCATCCGGATGAATGTATAGCATCTTTTCGCCTTCGTAAAAACATTCCACGGGGCAAACGACGACGCAATCGGTATATTTGCAGTTGAAGCATGGTTGAGTGACAACGTGAGGCATGTCAAAAGCTCCCTAATGCAGTCTTAGTAGTGTGCAGACTAAAAAAATAATTTGGCTCAAATAGGCTTGATGATGGTGATGAGGCTGTTGTGATGACCAACGATCATACACTCAATGGAGTTTGAAGTCCTGCCAGTCAATTTCTTGCAAAAACTCATCTCATCGACATCGATGACTCAGCTAATCGTATCGTAACGACAATTAAAGTTCTCAACAGGTTCCATGAAAAGATTTGTCACTAATTCCCACTCGAAAGATCATGTCTTGGTTCATGTTCTTCATGTCGGAATAGCAGGATTTCTGACAGTCACCTCGAGATTTAACTCCAATAGCGACGTCCCTGGAGAGATTTATAACGATTTTATATCAGCCAACAACTCAGATTCCTCAGGAATAAGTCATCGCTGGCAATATCGATACAGAATCTCAATTCCTTACGCATCGACATCCACCAGATGGAAACTTGATCAACTCTTCGCTAGACCGATTCTTCACCAGTATTTTCTACTTTTCAAACTCTGCAGGATGCGACAATCCTGCGGCCATGAGATCAAGGATTTATGGCGACGCTCCATTCCAGCCATTTCTCATCTTGTCCGAATTCCCGTTTGTGCATAAACTTTTATTGATGATCGTTTCAACGTCCATCAAACTTTGTTGAAGAAGTGTGACGTTTTCTTACTTTTCTCATCCAGGTGGCCTACAGACGCATATTAAACGTCAGCCCTTGGTGCAACAGCCGATCGGAGATCGCCTGGGAGGAAGTTTTCCACTCTGACATAAGCGGTACGGATGCCTGTGGGAGCCGATGATGGCCTTAACCAGTATCGACAGAGACTTATTGCACCGCTGTCTGGCACATGATAAATTTGCCTGGCGCGACTTTGTAGATCGTTTTATGGGTTTGTTTGTGCATGTGATCCAACATACGGCCCAGGCACGCAGTATAGAGCTTTCTTCTGACGATATTGAAGAATACTGCAGCGAAATCTTTCTGGCACTGCTGGCCAACAACTGCAAAGTCCTCAGGCGTTTCCGTGGA
>JBGSVC010000419.1:0-2320 GCA_041753175.1 Planctomycetaceae bacterium | reverse complement strand
TTGCAGATTCCGGAGCGCGAACGTGCGGATGTGCAGGTATTTTTGCGAACCTTGGGGTATCCGTTTGTGGAGGAAACCGAAAATCCTGTGTATCAGCTTTTTATGAGATGATCTGGCGACTTTAATCGATTGAAAAAAGTGAGGACGTTTGACCGGCTGAGTTGAGGAATTTGATGTTATCACAACAAGGCGACTGAGGATAATTCACTTAGATTTGCCCGCAGCTTGTCCAGTGTTGCAAACGTGCTCATTCCTCTGGAGCCTGGACAGTCGGTGTTCTCCGGCTTTGTTGATGCTAATGTGTTAATGTTGAAAAGGTCCAACCGTTGTTGCGGTGGCTGTTGCCCGCGACATCTCGCTGAACGACGGAATTGAACCGAGCGTTGACAGAGTAAGAGCGGTCGGGTTGGACGACGAAATGTCCTCGTATTCGTTTGATTAAGTTATCAGAGTCGAAAAACAGTCTTGCGATCTTGAGAGGGAATCACTTTCGCGACGAGTGGCCCTTTCACTCTAAGGGAAAAAGTTGCGCCGGAACTGTTGACGATAAATTTCAGAAAAGATCATTAAAGCGTGCGACTTACGCGGAGCGTATATGTGGCGGCGTTTGAATTTCGAACGACCGTGTGTCCCACTTTTCGCGCCACCAGTACCCGCTACGGCTAAGTGCAGTATGTTCTCGTCGTCTGTTAAGAATAGACGTGTTGCTAGAGTTTGAGACATCCACGGAAGCCGCGTGCGGCGTAGTAGGATTGGGCACCGTTGTGGTAGGTGAAGACGTGATCATAACGTCGGTCACAAAAGAGAGCCCCGCCAAGTTTTCGGATGGCGTGGGGAGTTTGAATCCAACTGGAGGTTTTAATATCGAAAGACTCCAAAGTTTGCAGGTAGCGATACTGCTCTTCGGTGAGGAGTTCGATGCCGATGGATGATGCGAGTTGGACTGCGCTGGTAGCGGGTTTGTGTTCTTTGCGGGACAGGAGTGCTTCCTGGTCGTAACAAAGGCTGCGGCGGCCTTGAGGCGTTTCGGGAGCGCAATCGAAGTAGAGGAATTGGGAGGTGGCCGGGTTTATTCCGACGACGTCGGGCTCTCCGCCGGTGAGTTCCATTTCGTTTAGTGCAGAGAGCTTTTGGGGCTGAGCCTGCAGGCGTGAGAGGATCTGTGGCCACTGGAGATGTGGGTGTCGGTGGGGATGGCGTTCAAAACGAGTGAAGAGGAGATCGATGAGTGAGTTGGTTGCTTGTTTGGTTAGTTTGGGGGGTGATTTCGCCATATGGAAGTGCCATGATTGCGTGTGGACAGGGTCTTGCGGAAGGACATGGTGAGTAAAAAAAGCCACCAGCACCTGTTGAGAACAAGTGGCTGGTGGAGGAATTGAATGTTGAGAAAAGCTCGGGCTGTCAGGAATTAAAATTCGCCGACGACTTCACCGCCGTCACGTGAAGCGAGTGATTCATAGAGGATGAAGTCGATATTTTCGCTGATGAATCTGACTGAGCCATCGGCGAGGAGGTGTTGTGCGCCCCCTTTGTGCATGCTGGAGGGTCCCCAGATCTGGTCGATGGAATTAGGGAACGTGCCGCCGGTGAAGTAGTAGTTTTCGTGATTGATCGAGCTGGAATTGCCGGCGTAGGTCGGTTGAGAGAAGTCGGCCCAGCGAGCGGCGACAGCGGCGCTGGTTCCATCGAGCCAGACGGAGGCTTTTTCTTCACGCGTTTCGGCGATGAGGATGGTATTGGAGGTGCCGTCGACGATGTCGCGGAATTTTGTTCTGGAGCCGGGGAACATGACGCCTTCGGGGGGCATCGAGGGGAGACCAGACAAGCCGAGGATGGTTTTGGAACCGAGGGCGACATAGTTGCGGATCGCGAATTGATCATATCCGACTTGTGTGACGTAGAGAGGATCGTCGCTGAAATCTGGACCGGAGTAACTGGGGCAACGGTAGAAGGGGAGGATCTGCATGGCTGCGGGTCTGTTGGCGGGGTCGAGAGCGGAGACGTTGTAGTTGATGGTGTCCTGCAGATTACCAGCTTCGAGGAAGGGGAGAATGAGGCTGGCAAAGCTATGAAGATGTATGGCGGGATCGCGTGGACCTGTGCCGGGATATCCCCAGACTCCGCTGCCAAAACCGCTGGTGCTACTGGGTGGGAAGACATTGTGTGTGCTGTGATAATTGTGGAGAGCCAGCCCGATTTGTTTGATGTTATTTTTGCAGGAGGTGCGTCTGGCAGCTTCCCGTGCCTGTTGGACTGCGGGAAGAAGCAAGGCGACGAGGACGGCGATGATGGCTATGACAACGAGCAGTTCGATGAGGGT
>JBGSVC010000418.1:0-2550 GCA_041753175.1 Planctomycetaceae bacterium | reverse complement strand
GATCTGAACTCAGAATTTTGGCTTTGAGTTCCTCGACATCCTGAGCATTGATCATCGGATAATCTGCCACAGGGACGGGGTCTTGCCACAATTGTGCTTCCGCAACCTCCGGTCCCAGACATCGTGAAACAGGCCCCAGGTCACGATGAGTCAGCTTGTACCAGGCTTTCGCGAAAGCCTGTGCAAACTCATCGGGATGCTCATGAAAGCGTTTGGAGATCTTGGCATAGGCAGGGTCCATCTTCAGCGCCAGGTCTGTCGTGAACATCATAGGCGCATGAGTCCTCTCAGGCACGTGGGCATCGGGTACTGTTCCTTTGGCGGATGCTTCCTTGGGGGTCCATTGATGCGCACCTGCAGGACTCTTTGTCAGTTCCCACTCGTATTGAAACAGGTTGTCAAAATAGCCATGAGACCACCGGGCTGGTGTCGAAGTCCAGGCTCCTTCCAGGCCACTGGTAATCGTGTCCTCTGCATTCCCTTTTCCATAGGAGTTTTTCCAGCCTAACCCTTGTTCTTCAAGACTGGCTCCTTCCGGCTCAGGACCGACATGTCCTACAGGACTCGCCGCGCCATGAGCTTTGCCAAAAGTATGGCCCCCTGCAATCAACGCCACCGTCTCTTCATCATTCATCGCCATCCGAGCAAACGTCTCGCGAATATCGATCGCTGCCGCCAGTGGATCTGGTTTTCCGTTAGGCCCTTCAGGATTTACATAGATTAATCCCATCTGCACAGCAGCGAGCGGATTTTCCAACTGACGATCACCATGGTACCGCTTGTCAGCCAGCCATTCGCCCTCCGGCCCCCAGTTAACATCTTTCTGTGGCTCCCACACATCTTCACGTCCGCCTGCAAATCCGAAGGTTTCAAATCCCATCGATTCCAACGCACAGTTCCCCGTCAACACCATCAAATCAGCCCAGGAAATTTTGCGACCATACTTCTGCTTGATCGGCCACAACAATCGACGGGCCTTATCAAGGTTGGCGTTATCTGGCCAACTATTCAGCGGAGCAAATCGCTGAGTTCCATCCGAGGCTCCCCCTCGTCCATCCGCCACACGATACGTTCCTGCACTATGCCACGCCATGCGGATAAAAAACGGACCATAGCTCCCATAGTCGGCTGGCCACCAATCCTGTGAGGTCGTCATCAACGTCTTGATATCTTTTTTCACCGCTTCCAGATCAAGCGACTTGAATTCCTCTGCATAATTGAAATCCTCTCCCATCGGATTGCTCAATGCCGAATTCTGATGCAACATATCGAGATTGAGCTGATCGGGCCACCAGTCGCCATTGGTCATCGTGCCAGACGCGGTGTTCCGGGCAGACGGGGCTGCACTCAGATTCAACACCGGGCATTGACCTGCCTCCGGCGAAGTCGCGTGAGAAGTCTCCTGAGCAAATGCGGATGTCGCCATACAAAATACGGCGACACTCGACATAACACGAGCGATGTGAGGTGTCGTTGTCATGATCTCTCCTGAGAAGGGGAACTAAAAACTTGCTCAATCATGAATTCGCACAATCAGCACGCGATCATTGAGCTTACATAGTATTGTAGCGATGCGACGATAATTCCAATGCCTTTACAACATACAATGCATGCATCCCATGCATGCCTCGTTCGAACGAGATTCAACATCAACCCACAATCAACGTGTTGTCACTCATTCGATAACAACGGAGCAATCCGAACAACATGCAAGATCCGTGTGACATGCCTAAATACCAGAATCTGATGGCCCCCAGAATCATTAGCTTGAATAATGTTATCACGTTCTTGCGAACCAACCGATTCCAAATGTGAATACAGACACCCACGCTCTCTTGTGAGCAGGACTATCGGAATCTCACTTTCACGACGAGAACGCTGCATGATGTTTGACCGAAAAACGATCGCATGGATCATAACTGCCTGTCTGATCGCCTGCGCCACAATTACTCCCCAACATGCAGATGCAGCCAATATTCGCTCCGGTGAGCCAGGCTGGTTACCTGTTGTTGTCGCCACTGGTTCACTTGCTGAAAAAATTGAAGCCACCCCGATAGAAAGCCGCCCCTATCGTCCCCTTCATTTCTATGGCAACACCGTACGTCGTATGCACTATCGCGGCAATCCTTTCCCTCGCATGGACGAAGTCATTGCGCTCCCCGGCATGATTTTCTCTCGCTAACGGCCCGCTGTTGGATCGATAATTTCCAAGACGAAGTCGATTGAGCCTGGCTGACAGGTTTAACCTGACGTTCTCGCCGTGATCTTGATATTCTGACATGTCTTCTTCAACCACAACCAACGAAATAAAGACTCTCATTTTTCCGTCACGGGGCATTGAGCAACTCACAACTTTGGATATCGACATGGCCTGGGTTTATCTGTTAGCGGCAGCCATCTTTGAGATCTGTTGGGCAGTCGGACTCAAATCAACACAAGGCTTCACCAAACTGGGCCCCAGCATCGCGACAATCATCGCCATGATCCTGAGTATGTTCCTATTGTCCATCGCAGTGCGCACAATCCCCATCGGAACTGGTTATGCCGTCT
>JBGSVC010000417.1:0-3489 GCA_041753175.1 Planctomycetaceae bacterium | reverse complement strand
ACTACGACCAGAAAGAAGACGCCCTCGAAAAACTCGAAGCTCTTCGGGCCAAATCCAAAAAAATCTACTTCCTCCAGCCCGTCAAGGAAATCCTCGGCCAGGAAGCCCCCAAATCCAAAGTGGTCATCGAAGACGACGATGATGAAATCGCCGACGAAGTCGATGAAACCGCGTTAGGCGAAGAAGAAATCGTCGAGGAAGAACTCGATCTCGAAGAAGAAGATATCGCCGACGACGATGCCGAAGATTCTGCCGACGATGACTACGCCGACGACGACGAATAACACCCCTCGTCCGCCCGATATACAAACACAAGCCCCGCTGAACACAGGCCCTCCTGAACTCAGCGGGGCTTTTTTTATCTCCCACCCCGCAAAACCCCCTCTCTCCTGACCAATCCTGCCTTCAAGTTCACACGACCCTCCTTCGCAGCCGGAAATCCCGGCACGCGTAGTGCAAAACAAACGTCAGAATTCGTCCAAACGCCACCACAGATACGCCCAACCCCTACTAATTTAACTCTTGGATTGGAAAAGTCTTGCCGTGTTGTCAGAATAGAACCTCCTGCAGACGGAGACAGACCACCTCGAAACGCGTACCGGACGTTCGCGTGCTTTCATCAATCGACGATGTCATTGACCTCACTCACTCTCAATGACCTGCGACGGAATAGCCGGATATGAAAACCCTGATCGATCGTTGGCTTCAAGTCTTTATCTCACTGCTGGTCTGCGTGCTCGTCATCAGCGCCGTCGCCTCTTACTTCAACATCAAACGACTGCGCGATAACTACGAGCATCTCGAACACTCCCACGAAATCGTCGAATGCCTCCTCCGCATTAACTCCCGCGCCAAAGATGCTGAAACCGGACAACGCGGCTATCTCATCACCGATGAACAGGCTTATCTGACGCCCTACACCATCGCCCTCGACGAAATCGATTCACAGATTCAATACCTCGAATCTCTGGTCTCCGATGACCCCGCGCAAACTCAACAGGCCATCGAACTCAAAAAACGTGTCGACTACAAACTCGCTGAACTCAAAAATGTCATTGACATCCGACATGAAGAAGGATTCCCGCAAGCACAGCAATCTGTCAGATCCCACATGGGATATAATGCCATGGAGCAAATCCGCTTAGTGGTCGTCGACATGATCCAGAAAGAATACTCGGCCCTCAACGACATGGCTCAACAAGCCGATTCCAGCTACTCCTCGGCCATCTACGGCGGCGTGATCACCACCTTCCTCGGACTCCTCTCGACCGGCCTGATTTCGTATTTCCTCTACCGCTCCGATCACGCCAAAACACGCGCTCGACGTTCCATCGAGCAAGAACAACAGTTTCTCAAAACGACGCTCCAGAGTATCAACGATGTCGTCGTTGTCACCGACGATCTCGGCAGAATCACCATGCTCAACGAAGCCGCATTCAAGATGCTCGGGCAGCCTCGCGAGAACGTCATCGGACAGCCCGGCGACGATCTGATCCACATCTACAACGATTCCACAAACGAACTGATGGAATGCCCCGTCAAAAAAACCCTCCAGCTTGGTACCCCCACCGGCATGAGTCAAAACTGCATCATCAAGCTCCCCAATGGTTCTCATTGCCCAATCGATGTCAGTGTCGCCCCGATCCGCAGCCCCCAAAAACTCCTCGGCGCCATCATGATCATCCGTGACATGTCCGAACGACTCAAAGCCGAACGCAACGCCCTTCATTTCGCCAAGCTCGCTGAAACAGAAGCCATCAAACTCTCCGCCGTCATCGACGCCATGCCCACCGGAGTCGTCATCGCAAACCCCGATGGGAAAATCACGCACATCAATCAGGCCATCAAAGAAATCTGGGGCTACCCCCCTTACTCACAGTCCATCGAAGAATACCAGGATTGGCGCGGCTGGTGGATGGACACCGGCGAAAGACTCAAAGCAGAAGACTGGGCCATGTCTCGTGCCCTCGTCAATCACGAAGTCAGCCGCGGCGAAAAAATTCGCATCGAACGCTTCGACGGAAATGGCTTCCGCACAATCCTCAATAACGGCTCCCCGATCTTTGATGACCGCGGCACACTCATCTCCGCCGTCGTCACAGAACAGGATATCACCGAGATCACCAAAACCCAGGACCAACTCAACGACGCAAAAATGCGTCTTCAGTCCACCCTTCAAGCTGGTGAAATCGGCACCTGGATCTGGGACATCACTCACGATCAGGTCCTCGCAGATTCCAACCTCGCAGAAATGTTTCACATCAGCCCTGATTTGGCCAACGGCGCCCCCATTGCCACCTATCTGTCTGCCATTCACCCCGAGGACGCACCCCGACTGCGCCAAGTCATCGACCAATCCATGCAGACAGGAGACGCCATCGAAACCGAATATCGGATCGTCAAACCCGATGGCTCCTATAACTGGCTCTACGCCCGAGGCTCCGTCGAATACGACGACAAACAGACGCCCATCCGCATCCCCGGAGTCGTCATCGATATCACACAACGCAAACATCTCGAAGAAGATCTGCGACAACTCGCCAGCGACCTCTCGACGGCTGATCGTCGAAAAAACGAATTCCTCGCCACCCTGGCACACGAACTCCGCAATCCCCTGGCCCCCTTGCGCACGGGCATCGAAGCCTTGATTCAAAATTCACACGACTCAGCCCAACGCCAACATATCATCGAAGTCATGCAAAAGCAGATCAGGCAAATGGTCCGACTCATCGATGACCTCCTCGATATCTCCCGCATCACCAACGGTCGTCTTAATCTCCAATACTCTGTCTGTGAACTCCGGGAAATCATCGATACCTCCATCGAAGCCACACGCAGCCTCTTCGAACAACACCACCACCAACTCCACATCGACCTTCCCCTCCAGTCCGTCGAACTGCAAGCCGATGCCGCCAGACTGACTCAGGTCTTCGCCAACCTCCTGAGCAACGCCGCCAAATACACTCCCGATCAGGGTCATATCCAACTCCACGCCACCACAACCGAAGACGAAGTCACCATCACCGTTACCGACAACGGACTGGGCATCAGCCAGGACGATCAGAAAAACATCTTCGAAATGTTCGGACAGGTCCAGCGCTCTCTCGAAGAAGGATACTCCGGTCTGGGAATCGGTCTGGCCCTCTCAAAAACGCTTGTCAGCATGCATCTGGGGACCATTTCCGTCAGCAGCCCGGGCCTCAACCAGGGCAGCACATTCACCGTCACCCTCCCTCTGATCTCCTCTGGCCAAGCTCTCTTTGAAGATCCTTCGACAATCATGGAACTGACAGCAGAACAGATCGCGTCCGACCAAGCCACTCCCGGTCAGACCTACAACGTACTTGTCGTCGACGACAACCAGGCCGCCGCCGAAATGCTCGCGCTCATCCTGCGATCCCTCGGCCACCACGTCACCGCCGCCTTCGATGGTCAACAAGCACTCGATAAAGCTTCAGCCGATCATCCAGACCTGATCTTCATGGATAT
>JBGSVC010000416.1:0-9062 GCA_041753175.1 Planctomycetaceae bacterium | reverse complement strand
ATATCGATGCTGCCATCAACCACTATGAACTGGCAATGCTCGCCGGTGAATCTGATGAAGCCATCGTCGCTGAATTGGAAATGGCAGATCTACTACGACGGGTCAAACAACAGCACGAAAAGGCTTTGGAAATTTATCAATCGCTGCTGAAGAAAATTCAGGAACCTGACGAATTCAAAAATCAGTGGATTGCGCTGGAAGAAGTTCAGGACCGAATTCGAACCGTCTGGGATGAATGGACGGCTTCCGGAATCGAAGAAGCGGAAAACTATAAATGGGCCATCATTCTCTCAGAAGCGATGACCCCCTTGTTCCCTCAGGACTATGCCTTTGAATTAACGGCCCTGGCGAACGTCCGCTGGGCAGAGCAGATCAAATCTCGTTATGACGAATCCACGATTACGCAGCGATCCGTCCTCGCACCGGGACTGCGCGAGCGCTGGTTACAGGCCGGGCGGGCGTATTCCAAGCTGGCGTATTCGCGTCGCTCGGAATCAGATTTTCCTGATGCGGTGTGGCAGTCTGCTCAGGCCTATCTGAATGCCAACGCATTTCGAGATGCGTTGCAGATGATCGATGAATTTATTGCCTCACGACCCGAAGAACTGTTGCCCACCGCGATGGTGAAAAAAGCAGAAGTGCTGATTCATCTGGACCCCTATCAGGACGACGATCTTCTGGTCGAAGCCAGTGAAATATTGAACTCGGTGATCAGCAAATACAAAAAAGATCCCATCAATTTCCGCGCACAGTTCCTCTTAGGTCAACTTGCACTTGAGAAAAACCAGATCGATGAAGCCATGCAGATCTGGCGTGAGTTACTGGTTTCCTCGGAACTGACGCCAGATGCCCAGGAGTGGGAACTGGCGCTCTTGAATCTTGGTCGGACATTGTTTCACTCTGCCGAAGCGATGTTACTGGTACAGCGAGGCGCAGTTGCTGTGGAGGTCAATCCCGATGTTCCCGGTCAACCGATGCCCATTGGCTATGTCCGACTCAATGAAGCCATCGAACGCCTGGAAGAATATCTGCAGCGCTACCCCACCCATGAGCCGGCGTATATTGCGCGGTGGATGTTGGCCAAGTCGTTGCAACGTCTTTCAGACCATCAACGTCAGCAACTTGTCAAAGCCGAGACTGTCAATTCCCGACAGGAGTTGATTCGAGAACTACAGTCGCATCTGGAAGACAGCATCACGCATTATAGTCAGTTGAAAACGTCACTGAATCCCTTGCGTCCACTGGATCTGCTCGACGAGAGCCTCATGAAGGTCTTGAGAGACACCTATTTTGAACCCGGGCATGCAGAATTTGTGCTCGGGGAATACGATGCCACCGGGCAGATGTATCGCAAATCGATCACCACTTATGGTCAGGCCATTAACCAGTTTCCCAACGCCCCCCAGGTGGTGCTGGCATATTATCAGATCGCACACTGCTATGATCGACTCGAACGTCCCGACGAAGCGGTTCGTCAGTTGGAACGTGCCAAGGTCATTTTGCAGTCATTCTCCGAAAGTCAATTCACACCCGCAACCACGAACTACACGTTGGCCGAGTGGAAGAATATTTTAGATCAAGCCATCGAAGTCCATCGACTGACACAATTGACCGCGACCTCCACACCTTAAAAGCCTGTTGAAATTCGACAGACTCTTTATCCGCAATCCACACCTGACATTCCCTTTCCTGTTCTCACAACTCACCACTCACTTCTGACCTTTCCACGTCTAACCGTTGACCCACCCTTCAATCCTGCCTGCAGATCCTGCAGGCCAATCCTCATGCATGGTCTGTCGACACGTTGATCAGGTCGACAGTCGATGCTGACCTGCCACAGAACTGATCGTAACGATGAAACTGGATTATCTCTCTTTGTTTCAACAGCGGCGCGCCTATCTTCAATCCTTAGCTTCCCTGGCCTGTGATCAACAACATGCCATCGATGCCGAAGACTATGCCCATCTTCTGGAACTGCTCTCACACAAACAGGCAATCCTGGGACGCTTTGAAGAGTTCAGTCAACGTCATCCCGAACTCGTCGAGCGCTGGCATGCTGATCGCGACCGGATCAGTGAAGACTTGCGTGATTGTTGTGAGATGGTGCTCGAAGACATGGAGATCGCCATCCGCGAATTGATCGAATACGAACAGTTGGCCTCACAGGAGTTGGGACGTCGCAAATTTGGCATGGAAGAAAATCTCCAGCGTATTTCACACGGTGCGCAAACTCATCGCGCCTATCATGACGAACCTGTTGCCCGTTCCACTTTGGATCTGAATCGGTAATCTCACTTTCAGGCAAGGATGCCACCGATGTTTAACAGCTTATTGAACACGTCGACGATTCCACTCCTTGAGCAGATGGCTTCGTTCTCCGAGCGTCGCCAGGAAGTGCTCGCCGGCAATGTCGCCAATATCGACACCCCTGACTATAAAATGCGAGATCTGCCGGTCGCTGATTTCAAGTCTGCGATGAAGGCGGCAGTCGAACGATTGCAGTCGTCGGGTTCATTTGCATCTGAGCCGACGAAAAATCCCGAAGGATTTTATCCGCAGACCGATCCGTTGGGATTACTGAATCCACAAACCCCCTCAACGATCGAAAACTCTGCCAGCGTCCTGGGTAACGAACTGGATCTGTCTCGTTATTTCCCGGCCAAACTGCATGAAGCTCAACACGCAGATCCTGCCAATGTTGTTTTTCGTGATGGCAGCAACCGGAGTATTGAACATCAAATGATGGAGATGACCAAAAACTCTTCCCTGCAACAGTTTTCCATTGAATTGATGAATGCCCAGTTTCGCACGTTGGAAGCCGTCATTTCCGAGCGTGCCTGATCGGGCTGATCTGATCTTTGAGTCATAATTTCCTGTTCCCATCTGATCACTATCGGGAGAACCGACGATGCTCAATTCTATTGACATTTCAACCAGTGGACTGGTGGCCCAGCGTCATCGATTGAATACGATCGCCGAGAATCTGGCAAACATCAACACGACGCGCGATGAAAACGGCAACATCGCCCCCTTTCAACGTCGGCTGGTCAGGTTTCAACAGCAGGAGCAATCAAGTCAGGAGGCGGGTCGGGGAGCAGGTGTGCAGTTTCAGGTGGAAGTCGATCAGCAGTCAGAGCCTCGAAAAGTGTATCAACCCGGACATCCCGATGCCGACGACGACGGGTATGTTTCGTTTCCCAATATCAATGTCGTCACAGAGATGGTCAATGCCATGGAAGCCAGCCGGGCGTACGAAGCCAATATCGTCTCGATCAACATGACCAAAGAGATGGGCCGGAACTCCTTGTCGATCCTGCAATAACCAACTCGAACAATAGTCCACTGCATCTGCCCATGTTTTGCAACAGCCGTTGAGCGTCGGGTTCGTAAGACTTACAAGACGCTGCAAGCGGATCTTGGAGGATCATTGAGTTTCTGATATCGTGTCAAATCCGGAAGAACAGATTCGTACTGTTGGCATGATTTCCGGGTCAACACAAGGACGTCGTACCATGAACCCCATCCAGTCTCCCAGCCAGTTGCCCTTGAATTTTCCTCAACTGCCGGGAGGGAGTGTCCCGGCCAGTGCGCCGGCAGGAATCAATTTTCAGGACTTACTGACCAGCGCGATCAGCGATGTCAACAATGGTCAACAGTCGGCTCAACTGGCCATTCAGGAAGGCCTCAAAGGCAACGACGTCACGAACGCTGAAATTTTTACGGCCGTGAAAAAAGCAGATATGGCCATGCGAACCATGGTCCAAATCCGCAACAAGCTGGTCGATGCTTATAACGAAGTCCAGAATCTGCGAATGTAACGATCGCTGCAGATGCACGACATATCTTTGAATGGACTCGATCGCTGGATTCGCCAGTCGTGATTGCGCACTGGATCTTTTTTTGCGCGATGCTCCCGACGAAAACCGTAAGCGGATGTCTTGCTACTTGAATGTAATTTTTCCACTTCCGCGCCGGGCGTTAAGTTCATCTTAACAAAGTTCAGCAGGCTGATATCCTACGCGGTTGTCGCATGGTCGGTCTTGTTGGCGATGCACGTTTGATCTTTCACTTTCGAAACCCTACGAACCTATGGACATTTTCAAACGCACGTGGACGCAGTTTTCAGAACTGTTCGCGACGATGTCCCCAAGTCAAAAAGGGACAATGGTCGGGATTACGATCCTGCTCATCGCAGCGTTTGGATTTCTGGTTTATCAAGGGGGCGCTGTGACAAGTTTTGTCCCCGTCTCCGTCGGCAAAGTCTTCACAGCCGAAGAAATTATCCGCGCTGAGGAAGCATTCCTGACTGCAGGTCTGGATGACTGGAAACGCGAAGGCCAACGATTATACGTCCCCTCGCAAAAAGTCGAGCAATACAACGCCGCCCTGATTGCCAGCGGATCGATGCCTCAGAACTGGGCCGAAGAATGGGAAAAACAATTCGCAGAAGTCGGACCCTTTGCCAACAATAAACAGTTGGCCGATCGCAAAGAGATTGCCCGCGCTAAACTGGCCAGTCAGATGATCTCCGCGATCCCTGATATTGAGTCGGCCAATGTCGTCTGGGATCACGAAGAACTCCCCGGCTGGCCACGACGCTCACGCTCGAAAGCCACCGTCTTTATCCGACCCAAACCCGGTCGTGAACTCTCCATGTCGCTCGTCCATTCCGTGCGATTATCGATCTCTGGCATGAAAGCAGACCTGGCACCCGAAGCGGTCACAATTCTCGACGTCCTTCATGGGACGGCGTTTGAACTTGATAACCCGAACGATCCCTTCAACGGCGGCCTGATCCAGCGGATCAACCAGCTCAAAGATATGTATCGAGCCGAGATCCTCCGCTCCATTGATTACATCAAAGGGGTACGTGTCGGGGTGAATGTCGATATCGAACGCGTCAAGTCGGCGATCACACGCAAACAGAAAGTCGATACCAAAGGGGGAGTGAGCCTGGTCTCCCGTGAAGACAGCAAGACTCGTGATCTGAATCAGGCACCAGCACGAACCGAACCCGGTCAAAACGCCAACGGTGCCTTGCAACTGCCTGGCACACCTGGCACTCAGCGCAGCGAAAAAATTGAAGACAAAGTCACCGAACAAATCACCGCCCAGACTTATGAAGTCACCCAGGAAGATCTGATCGGTGCCATGCCATCAAATGTGCAGGTCAGTATTTCGATCCCCGAAGAATATTATCGACTTGTCACCTTTCAACAGACTGGCTTGACAGAATCCTCGCCCAAAGAAGAGATCGATACCGCCATGAAAAAGGTGCGCGACGAGATCAACCTGACGGTGCAAAAACGTGTCTCACAAATTCTACCAGCCGGCGATCGAGAAAATCCGTTGCTGGCAGTCGATGTCAGTCCCTTCATGGCCTTTCAGACCGATCCACCGACCATCGAACCATCGATCATCGAGACCACTCAATGGGCTGTTTCGCAGTGGGGGAGCGCCGTCGTCATGGTGATTCTCGCATTGTGGGCGATGATGATGCTCAACCGGACGGTTTCCAAATCCGCACAATCAGCTCCGCCTCCCCCCGTCTTCAAACCTCAGGCCAATCCTGACGATGAAGAAAAAGCCGCCAAGGAGAAAGACCTGATCAAGATCCCTCCTCCTGACACACGAAACCGCGACTCGCTGCAGTTTCTCGTGCGTGATAATCCCGAAATGTCAGCCTCAATTCTGAGTAAATGGATTCGGGATGCCATGTAAAAAGATCACCCCTCACGTTTGTGTTCTAAATTTTTAGTAAACCTTTGACAGGTCTATAACGAAACCAACGCCTGAATCCTTCACCTTGTTAAGTCGAGTATCACGTGGCAACTGCAACAACTAAAGGACTGGACCCCGTCCGCAAGGCAGCAATCCTGTTGCTGAGCCTGGAGAAACCGCTCGCTGCGGAAGTTCTCGGGCAGATGCCGCGCGATCAGGTCGAGAAAGTCACCTTGGAAATTGCGCGCATCCAGGATGTCCGACGCGATGAACAGGATCAGGTGCTCAACGAATTTTACGATGCCGCCAAAGAACGAACACCCATCGAACGCGGTGGCATTGATTTCGCCGACGAACTGCTCAGTCAATCTCTGGGGATCGAAGGGGCCGGCAAGATTCTGGAGAATGTTCGCCAGTCGATGAATTCAGTCCCCTTCGGATTCCTCCACAAGGTCTCCGCAGACAACCTGTTGACCTTCATCACAGAAGAACATCCTCAGACCATTGCCTTGATCATGTCACATCTCCCTGCCCAACTGGCTGCAGAAGTCCTCAGTGGTCTGCACAGCAATAAACAACTGGAAGTCATCCGGCGTATCGCTCACATGGAACAGACCAATCCCGAGGTCATCGATGATATCGAAAGCAGCCTGGAATCGCGGATGACATCAACCATCAATCAGCGACTGGAAAAAACCGGCGGCGTGCAGACGGTCGCGCAGATTCTCAACATCACCGATCGGATGACCAACAAGACCATCCTGGAAAACCTCGAAGAGGAAGATCAAGAGTTGGCCGACGACATCAGGCGGCTGATGTTTGTCTTCGACGACCTGCTCAAACTCGACAACAAAGCCATTCAGGCCCTGCTCAAGGAAGTGGAAAACAGCCAGTGGTCGGTGGCACTCAAAGGGGCCAGCGAAGAAATCAAGAACAAGATTCTGGGCAACCTCTCCCAGCGCGCTGCAGATCTGTTGCGCGAAGAGATGAGTTATCTGGGACCAGTTCGCGTCAGCGATGTCGAAACCGTTCAGCAGCAGATTGTCGATACCGTCCGACGACTCGAAGACGCCGGCGAAATCCAGGTCGCATCGACCGGCGAAGGAGATCAATTCATCGCATAGAGCATTCTGCGCGTAGCCGTAGCGGGTACTGGCGGCGCGCAAAGTGTCAAACAAAGGAAAACCAACGATCAAACGCCGCCAAAGATACGCGCAACGCGTACTAAGCCCCGTTGATTCGAATCTCACTGACAGATACACCGTCTGCACCCTCACAGCAATGTTTTTAGTTAAGTCGTAAACGCACTATGCTGACATCAAAACCCAATCGTGTTGTCAAACTCGAAGAACTCGCACAGGGCACCCCCCATGTGGCGTTTAACTTCGATGATATTCGCGAGCGCTGTGAGAATTTCATCGAGCAGACACGCGAGAAAACGACCCAGATGCTGCTCAAAGCCCACGAGGATGGCGAAAAAGTGAAGTCCGCCGCGATGCAGCAGGGCATCAAGGAGGGTGAAGCGCAAGGCCTGAAAAATGCCGAAAAACTGATTCACGACAAAGCCGAAAAACTCGCACAAGAAAAACTCACAACCGCCCTGGGGACACTCAAGCCCGCACTCGTGGAAGCAGCCGATCGCGTGCGTCTGGAGAAAGAAGTGATGCTCACAGCCTGGGAATCTCAATTGATTCATCTGGCTGCCGCACTGGCCAAACGAATCACACAGCGTCAGATTGCAGCCGAACCTGCCATCGCTTTGGAAATGATTCAAGGTGTCTTACAGGCCTGTGCCGGAGAAAGCCAGATTCAGTTGTCGTTACACCCCGAAGACCTGAAGATGCTGCAAAAACATTTGAATCTCGATGACCAGACTTCTGATCGTCACGTTCCCCTGTCATTTCAGGCCTCTTCGAATTTGAGCCGTGGAGATTGCGTGGTGCAGTCTCAATTCGGACAGATCGATGCACGACTGGAGGCCATGCTTGACCGGATGGCTGCAGAATTAGTCGGTTCTTAACGAGTCGTTGCAAAAACGAACTGGAAAACGAATGCGTCATGTCGACCCTGATTCAACAAGTTGATCGAATTCTCCCCTGGAAACTGCGTGGACAGGTCACGCGGATGGTCGGCCTCTCGGCGAGCGTCAGTGGTTTTCCAGCACCCTTGGGAGCCATGTGTCGGCTCGAACTCGATCATCATCAAATCCTCCGTGGCGAAGTGATCGGTTTTCACAATGATGAAACGATCGTGCAACCCTATGGCGACTTGCAAGGCATACGCCGTGGAACAGGTGTCGTGCTCGAATCGTCGTTTCCGATTGTCCGTGTCGGTAAACATCTCCTGGGACGTGTGATCGATGGCTGGGGACGATTCATTGATGGCCGACCCCCGATTTATCTGGAAGATCGCTGGCCCTTATCACCCACAGAGATTTCTCCATTAACACGTCCACGCATCGATAAACCCCTCTCAACCGGCGTGCGCGTAATCGATGGCTTACTCACCTGCGGCATGGGACAACGGATGGGTATCTTTGCCGGCAGCGGCGTGGGCAAAAGTACGCTCATGGGCATGATGGCCCGGCAGAGTGAAGCCGATATCAATGTCGTCGTGCTGGTTGGTGAACGGGGGCGGGAAGTCAGGGAATTCCTCGAAAGAGATCTAGGACCAGAAGGACTCAAACGCAGCGTCGTCGTGATCGCCACGAGTGAACAACCGGCCCTCCTGCGATTACGTTCGGCTCACCTGGGAACTGCAGTCGCTGAGTATTATCGTGATCAAGGCAAAAACGTACTCCTCATGATGGACAGCGTGACGCGCTACGCCCTTGCCCAGCGCGAGATTGGTCTGTCGGCTGGAGAACCTCCGGCGACGCGTGGCTATCCGCCCAGTGTCTTTTCGATGTTGCCGCGTCTGTTGGAGCGCAGCGGTCGCAATGAGAAAGGTTCTATCACAGGGTTTTATACCGTTCTCGTGGAAGGCGATGATGCCAACGAGCCTATCTCAGATACCGTACGCGGAATTCTGGATGGGCACGTCATGTTGTCTCGCAAACTGGCTCACCGGGCACACTGGCCCGCCATCGATGTCCTCGCCTCCGTCTCGCGTTCCATGAAAGATGTCGTGACACCCGAACATCGTCTCTCAGCCGATCGTGTCAAACAACTGCTGGCAGCCTATCGTGAAGCCGAAGATATGATCGCCATCGGCGCCTACCAGTCAGGTTCCAATCCGCTGGTCGATCAGGCCATCCAGATGCAGGAATCGTTGCGTAAGTATCAAACACAAACGATTGAAGAATCGTCCAATCTGAAACTCTCACTCGACAAACTGGCGGA
>JBGSVC010000415.1:0-3471 GCA_041753175.1 Planctomycetaceae bacterium | reverse complement strand
AGGAGCTGTATCGGATGGGCAACGGAACATAGAAATCGGAGTTTGCAGCAATTTTTGCAAAGACGAGTTCGTTGAATCGTTAGGATATTCGGATGCAGAAGCAGTTCCTGGAACATCCAGAATAGCTTGATCAAAGTGTGATGTTCCTATCAGAAGAGCATCATACAGAGGACCTTGTTCCACGAAGGGCATCAGGTGAGCAGCCCAACCATATGAAGCGGCATAGGTACCGCCAGCAGTACTTGTGACTCCAATGGCTCCTGGTGGAAACGTGTTGTAAGTGTCGTGATAGTTGTGAAGACCCAACCCGATTTGTTTCAGGTTGTTTTTACAGCTCGAACGACGAGCCGCTTCACGGGCCTGTTGCACGGCTGGCAGCAGAATCGCCACAAGGGTCGCGATGATCGCGATAACCACAAGCAGCTCAATCAGCGTAAAGCCTTGCTTTGACTGAGTTTTGACCATAAGAAAATCCTTCCAAAAAATATGAAAAAAGGAAAAGAAACGTCGAAATGTTCAATAAAAAATTAGAAATGAATTCAATGCGATCGTCTGACAATCAGCAGATAATCCAGCAATATCTCGAATGTTAACATACTTGTGCATCAAAATCTATGGATGATAACGCATGTTTTTGGCAAAACATTAAGATTTGATTGAGGTTACCCATTTTGAGGCGAATATCAAAGATATTTTCCACTATTTTTTCGTATTCTTTCACTTTTCGCTAAAGCTAAAATCATCTGCTTCGGCAAACGAGATAAGCTCGAGCCAAAAAACAACCCAATACCATTCAGAAGTCAGGCCAACTTTCTCGACAAAAAGTGAATCCATCCATCATTCGAAATGTCGCACCGTTTAATCACCATGGCTTTTTCAATGACTTTACACAAGAACTCAGGCAAGCGTTCCTAGACGGTGATTTTGTAACAGGCATTCAGCCCGCTCCGTGGCACTTCTTATATTTCTTCCCGCTTCCACAGGGACACGGATCATTTCGTCCGACCTTTTTCTCATCATAGACGATGGGATCAATGGCTTGATTCGATGCCCCAGGCTCTGGCAGATTCTCCCGTTGCACCTGACCTCCGCCTTGTTGACGTGCTGTCCCCGCGGAAGCCGCTTCAAGCTGACGGTCTTCTGTCGGTGCCGCATGGGTCGCTGCTGAAATCTTCCACAACGACCCGACAAACTCAGGGCTCTCTTTCTCAATGCGGAATATGAAGTGAGTCACCTGATCCCGGATCCGATCCCACATCTGCTCGAAAGCCTTCATCCCCTCACGCTTGTACTCAACTTTTGGATCCTTCTGGGCATAACCAACCAGGCCAATTCCGGAACGCAAATGATCCATATACAGTAAATGCTCTTTCCATGCCGTATCTAGCATCTCCAATATCAAGGATCGCTCTGTCTGCGAATATTCCGGACGATACCGATGGTCAAAGGCCTGCCACAACATCTGGGATAACTGACTTCGCTTCCCATCTGTCAGATCATCCATCGGGACTGAAACACCCAACTCCCGCTGCGCCCAATCGGCGATCTGATGCGCTTCCTCTCCGGAAAGCGGCTGCTGGCTTTGATCCTGATAATCACGCACCTTCTGATCGATCTTGGCCAGCAAGGCCCCGTTTCGATAAAACCTCGCACTCTCCTGATTCAATGCCTGTTCGACCTCACTCCGAGAACCCCCCACCGTCAGATCATTGATACCACGGGCATCAAAGCGAGCTTTCGCCCATTGGGCCAGTCCCTCACGATTGTAAAACTCGCTGCTTTTTCCATCGGCCATGAAATTCGCCATCGCCACCGCAACAGGAAATCGGATCTCTTGATCGACATACTTGTCGCGCACTTTCACATCAAGCAGTTTGATAATCTCAGGCTGCTCTTTGCCTGCCAACTCTTCGGTCGTCACGTTGAGCGTAAACTGCTGATGCAGCCAGCCAGTTAGATTTCTGAGCGGGAAGTTGTCACTCAAGAACTCATCAAGCAGTTTGAAATCAAGTTTTTCAATCGACTTGTTAATCCGCTCCATCAGATTTGCAGCCAGATCACCCCGCTCGACCTTCTTAAGTTCCCGGTCATTGGTATTAAGCCCGTATCGGGCATTCGCCCAGCGAGACAACGCCGCGTAGTTCCAGTCGTTGTTCTGGTCGCCATCGGCTGGCAACGTCTCCTCGATTTGTTCCACAACAGCATCTTCGGCCTGACGCGACGCCTGGGATCTCAAATAGTCTTCAGCCTGCTCACGATCCATTCCCCGCAAATCGCTGGCGTCAATTTCAATCCCCAACGAATGTCCTGCCCATGCCGCGACCGAACTCCAGCGATAATCTTGCGAGAGCATCTCTCTGGCGACACGTTCAATCTGTTTGGTGATCATCGTCAATATCAACGAGCGACAGTTATCCCCGTCCAGAATATTCTGGCGATAGGTATAAACCCGCTTTCGCTGCTCATCCATCACCTCGTCATACTCCAGCAAATGCTTCCGCTGTTCAAAGTGATGCTCTTCTCGCTTCTTCTGAGCCTTCTCGATCTGACGCGTGACCATCGGACTTTCAATCGCATCCCCTTCCTGCATCCCCAGGCGTTCCATCAACCATTTGACGGTATCCCCGGCAAAAATCCGCATCAGGTCATCTTCCAGCGACAGGAAAAACCGACTCGTCCCCGGGTCTCCCTGACGACCTGCCCGACCACGCAACTGCAGATCGATCCGGCGAGAATCATGACGTTCCGTTCCCACGACATGCAATCCGCCCAGCTTTTTGACTTCTTCCCCTTCGACCTTCATTCCTTCGCGGTCACTGATTTTCTTGGTCAAATCATCCCACACAGATTTAGGCACATCCAGACGCGTTGCATACTCTTTCTGCAATTCTTCCCATGCGAAAAACTCGGGATTGCCTCCCAGGATGATATCCGTTCCCCGGCCCGCCATGTTGGTCGAAATCGTCACCGCACTTTTCCGTCCCGCCTGCGAAACAATCTCTGCTTCACGCTCATGGAATTTCGCATTGAGCACATTGTGCTTGATCCCAAACTTGTTCAGCTTATTGGCCAATAACTCTGATTTCTCAATCGAGACCGTCCCCACCAACACCGGTCGACCTGTCGCATGCACCTGTTTGATCTCTTCCACCACAGCGTCCCATTTTTCTTTCTGATTTCGAAAAATGGAGTCCGGATAGTTGAGCCGTTGCATCGGCCGATTCGACGGCACTGCCACCACATCCAGCTTGTAAATCTTGTAGAACTCGTTGGCTTCGGTCATGGCGGTACCCGTCATCCCGCCCAGTTTTTTGTACAACTTGAAGTAGTTTTGCAGCGTAATGGTTGCAAATGTCTGTGTCGTTTCCTTGATCTTCACCCCTTCTTTAGCCTCGACCGCCTGATGCATGCCGTCGCTCCACTGACGACCATACATCTTCCGTCCCGTATGCTCATCAACGATGACGATCT
>JBGSVC010000414.1:0-4956 GCA_041753175.1 Planctomycetaceae bacterium | reverse complement strand
TTCGGACAATTTCGTCGCGTCTTCGAGCACAAACACTGCATTTCGCGGGTAATGAATTCTTGTGTAAGCGCCAAAACCTCTATTGGTCTTGGGATTGAGACTCTCCTGAGGATTAAAAATGGGATCGGGTTCATCAGCGATGACTTCCCGAAACGTCAGCGTCGTCTCTTCACCCCGCGCAGAAATTAACTGTGCGCTCACATGAGACAACACAAAACCCCATTCAGAATCGGTGTAAGCCTTTTCGACATCAAACGGCAGAATATTGAGCCTCACCGCTGAGAGCGATTTCATCCCCTCGGGCAGCACTGTCGACAAGGTCAGCTTGGTGTCGCGCGCTAATGTTCCCGAGGTCACAAACTGGTCGCAAGCCTCCCCCGGTTGACGCCCGAAACAACTGTCCTGCTCAAGTCGAGCCAGTGTCCCAGTCGACGAACTGACTCCCGATAATGGCAACACATTCCACTCGATCTCTTCGATCACCGCTTGCAGACTCTGCCAGGAACGCTCGACTGCTTCATCGCGTTGAGCCTGCAACTCCCCAGACTTTTGGTGCAGTTTGCGATCATTGGGAATTTCCAGCAGCGGCTCTTCACTGGCAAGATCCATGTCGATTGAATTATTGAAGTAGGCGACAAACTGATAAAACTCTTCGTGTCGAATCGGATCGTAGGGGTGAGAGTGGCATTGCACACAACCAAATGTCGTCCCCTGCCAGGCCTGCCAGGTCGTACTGACACGATCCAGGACGGCAGCCACCCGAAACTCTTCATCATCCGTCCCCCCTTCGTCGTTGCATTGTGTCAGACGATGAACCGCGGTCGCAATTTGATCATCCAGACTGGCGTCGGGCAACAAGTCACCGGCCATTTGCTTAATCGTAAATTGATCATAAGTCATATCCTGATTGAAGGCATCAATCACCCAGTCACGGTACTTCCACATCGAGCGTCGACGGTCCAATCCCAAACCTTTTGAATCCGCATAACGGACCTGATCAAGCCAGACACTGGCCCACCGCTCTCCAAAATGTGGCGACGCCAACAACGTATCGACCACTTCCTCATAAGCCCGTTCCGGATTGGTATTCAGTCCTGAAAGATACGCCTCTCTCATCGCCATCGTCGGAGGTAGCCCGGTCAGATCAAGGCACACGCGTCTCAATAATCGTAGCGGCGTTTCATCTTCGGCTGGTCTGACCCCCGCAGTTTCCAGTTTTTCCAACACAAACGCATCAACCGGTTGCAACACCCAACGATCTTCATCGACGACCATCGCCTGATGCCTTTGTGGTTGTTGATACGCCCAATGCTCTTCCCATTTTGCACCCGCATTAATCCATGCCTGCAGAATTTCGATCTCGTTGTCATTGAGCTTGCGACCATGATCGGCAGGAGGCATGCGATCATCTTCATCATCAGATATCACACGCTCGATCAAGTATGAATCATCCGCATTCCCAGGTTCCACGACATGCATCATCTGATCGGCATAGACAAAAGAAAGATCAGCCGCCTGCTTGACTCCACCATGGCAGGCAGTGCAGTGGGTCGTCAAAATCGGACGCACATCTTTATTAAACGTCACCGACAAAGGTTTCGCGACATCGTCAGCACAAACCATCTCGACACTGCCGACCAATACCAGTTGCGCAATTAACAGTGAATGCAAAACAAACACAAACCACTTCATAATAATCCTGCCAGAACGAACAATCGTGTCACGTCAAAACTGTCACTTTTAGTGACCATAGAAAATCAACAACAATCTCAATGAAAAGCCCTTCTATTGTAACATGGAATGTTGCGCGGTTTCTGGATTCTCTGATGCATTTTTCCAATTGGCCATACAGGCCTTGTTTTCAGTTTCTCTTATGGACGTTATTTCCTGCATGAACAATTGGCCGCTTTGGAAACTTGAATCGTCTATGGCTTCACTCTTATTCAATTTTTCCTGCGACTGATCAACACGAGGTAATAAAAATGCCATTTCCAGCCGGGTTAAACATTTTGTGTTTTTCTAACGCCACGCTCAAGGTGACTATTGTGAAAGGAAAAATAACCTCGTAGACTCAAGTGCTCTGTCACGCTCACAGACAGGAATGTTCTGATTCACCTGCGTCTGCATCCATGGAAACGGCATCACCTCTTCCAACACGCCCAAGTGAAATTGAACGCCAGACTTCTTTTGCTTTCCTCACCCATGATCCTGTCGGCAAAGTAATGTTGCAACGGTCATCATGCCTCCTGAATCCTGCCACCTGAAGACACCTTGGATTTGACCTCCAATCGTCGTCACAATAAAAAAAGAACACTTATGCAGACCGCCAGCTTTTCCCGTCGTTTTTCTGCGACGCTTTTCATCTTCCTGCTGACATGTCTTTCTAATTCCATGGCCTTGGCCGATGAGCCACGCTCAAAACATGACGAAGGCTTGCACAAACCCACAGACCAACTGATCGCGTTAACCGGCCTGACACTCATCCCGCGTCCCGGCGAGCAACGAGACAACGGCACCATCCTGCTCAGAAACCAGAAAATCGAAGCGATTGGAGCAAACGTCGACATCCCTCCGGGAGCAGACATCATCGACCTGACAGGCCACTTCGCTTACCCCGGCTTGATCGATGCCTATTCAGAAGTGGAGGTCGAACTCCCTGCCAATCAACGTCAACAAGGCTACTGGAACTCACAGATTCGTAGTCAGTCACGTGCCTGGCAAGGCGTCGGGAGTGAGACGGATCTCCATAAAACTCTCCGCAGTCAAGGAGTTGTCGCCCGATTGGTGGCACCACAAGCAGGCGTCATCAAGGGGGTCAGCACTGTCATTCAGACCGGTCAAACTCCCATCGAAGAATCGATTCTCAATGACACCGTCGCCATGCACGGCCTCCTGACCGTCGCCAAGTCTTCCAACTCACGAGACAACTACCCCAACTCCCCCATGGGAGCCGTCGCGATCGCACGTCAAGCCATGTACGATGCCCAGTGGTATCAGCAAGTCTGGCAGGCCTATCGGGCGAACACTCAACTGGCTCTCCCCGAACGTAATCTCTCTCTGGAAGCACTCTCCCCAGTGATCACCGGCCAGATGCCTTTGATGCTCCAGACCTACAACGAACTGTATGCCCTCCGGGCTGATCGCTTTGCTCAAGAATTCAACATCAAACTCATGCTTCTGGGCAGCGGCAATGAATACCGACGTCTTGAGGAAATCGCGGCGTTGAAATGTCCCATCGTCGTCCCCATCAACTTCCCGGAAGCCCCCAATGTCTCCACTCCCGAACTCTCTTCGGGCGTCTCTCTGGAATCGTTGATGCACTGGGATCACGCTCCGGAGAATCCCGGCAGACTGGCCAAAACGGGTGTCACGATGGCAATGACCAGCTTCGGCCTCAAAGATAAAAAGACGTTCCTCAAACAACTCAAAACGGCTGTCGAACGAGGCTTATCTGAAGAACAGGCGCTGACCGCGTTGACAGTCAATCCGTCCAGACTCTTTGGTGTTGAAGACCAACTCGGCTCACTTTCACCCGGGCTATTAGCCAGCTTCATTATCACCGATGGCAAACTCTTTGACAAAAAGACCAAAATCCTCGAAACCTGGGTCGCTGGTAAACGCGAACAATACGATGACGACCCAACCGAGGATCTTGAAGGAGTCTGGTCTGTGATGACCAACGCTTCCAACAGTTCCCCTCCCACCGAACTCCTTATGGAAATTAAGACCAAAGACAAGCTCTCAGCCCGCATCCGTACAGCCGATCAGGAGGATGAATCAAAAGTCGTCACCTTGAAATCGGTCAACCTCATTGGTGGCCTGTTGACAGCACAGATGGATTCCGAAAAACTGGGACGCCCGGGTCAATCCCGCCTGAGCATTGTCACTGTCTTTGACAAGACCAACAGCAACAGTAACAGCAAACCGTTCACCGGCACGCTCGTTTGGCCTGACGGGTCTCTCGAACACATCGAAGTCTCACTCAGCACACGTTCTTTTTTGTCGACTCCAAAATCCGACAAAGCCGAAGAAAGTCCCACTGACAGCGCTGAGAGCAACCCTGCTGTCGACCCCGACGAAACCAAAAAAGAAGAGAAAGACGAAAAGTCAGCCGACAAAGACGACAAGCCCTCTCTCCCCTCCAGTTTTCCTGTCACCTATCCCTTGGGAGCCTATGGAGTTCTCACGGCAACGCCTGAAACCCCCTCACCTTTGATTGCTTTGACTCATGCAACCATCTGGACGAGCGGACCGTCAGGCATTCTTCAAGACGCCACAATGTTGATCGATCAAGGCCGCATCCTAGCCGTCGGGACTCAGGTGACCATCCCTCCCAATGCACGTCAGATCGACCTGCAACACAAAGTCATCACGCCTGGATTGATCGATTGCCACTCTCACATCGCCACCGATGGCGGGGTCAATGAAAGTGGCCAGGCCATCACTGCGGAAGTTCGCGTGGGCGATTTCGTCGACTGCGACGATATCGACATCTATCGTCAACTCGCCGGTGGAGTGACAACGTCCAACATCCTCCACGGCTCCGCCAACCCTATCGGCGGACAAAATCAGGTCCTCAAATTCCGCTGGGGAAAAAACGATGCCCAGATGAAGTTTTCAAAAGCCCCTCAAGGGATCAAATTTGCCCTCGGCGAAAATGTCAAGCAAAGCAACTGGGGTGACAAATACACCACCCGCTACCCGCAATCGCGGATGGGTGTCGAACAGATTCTCATCGATGAATTCGAAGCCGCCAAACGTTACGTTAAACAATGGAATTCCTGGAACCAGTCGAAATCAGGTCTGCCCCCTCGCGTCGATCTCGAACTCGAAGCCATCGCCGAAGTCCTCTCAGGGGTACGCTGGATTCACTGTCACAGCTATCGTCAGGATGAAATCGTCACCCTGCTGCATACTCTCGATCACTACAACATTACGATTGGATCTTTGCAGCAC
>JBGSVC010000413.1:0-3137 GCA_041753175.1 Planctomycetaceae bacterium | reverse complement strand
GCCCAAATGCTGATTGCCCGGGAAACTCGGATCCCCATTGACCGCCTCCACCGCCGCCTGCTCCCGGTGGGTGCGAAACTCACCGTTGATCATGACCGTGTAGGGATGCAGCGGCTTGTGCCCCCGAAAGGTGTCCGTCGCCGAATGCATGCCCAAAAACCCCTTCCCGCTCTCCACCCACTTCAAGAACCCCGCCACGTCCGGAATCGGCAGGTCCCCGGTTGTGTTCGCGAAAATCACCGCGTCGTACCCCGCCAGCGCCGCCGTCGTCATCTTCGTCGCCATGTCGGCATCCGTGCGCACGTAGTCCACCTCAAACGACCCGTCTTTCTTGGCCAGATCCGCCAACACCCGCTCCGCCGTCGGGATCGAGCTGTGCCGAAACCCTTTCGTCACCGTCACCACCAGCACCTTCTTCGGAGCCGCGGACGCGACCAGGGTTGAACTCAGGACCAGGATCGCCGCCATACTTGCGGCCCAACGGGTAACCAAGGGATGCGTTCTCATCGGAGGGATTCTGTGGGCCGATTCAACGGGAGCCACGTCCACGGCGCCAGCCCGATCTTTTCAGCCTCCGTAAACAATTGGTGTCGACCCTTGCCCGATTCCATCGGGCTGGTAGGCTCCCCGACCCGGCTGGGCCGGGTTTGGCCGGCCTCAACCGCCGGCGTGCCCCGAGGGCCACTCCGCCCACGGCTACCCGCCCCATGGAAAACGAACCGCTCTCGATGCAACACATTCGAAACATCGCCATCATCGCACACGTCGACCATGGAAAAACCACACTCGTCGATGCTCTGATCAAGCAATCCGGCCAGTTTCGTGACTCTCAAGTCAACGAAGATTGTATCCTCGACTCCAATGATTTGGAACGTGAACGAGGGATTACGATCTTAGCCAAAAACATTGCCCTCGATTTCAAAGGGGTTAAGGTCAATATCATTGATACGCCCGGCCACGCCGATTTTGGTGGCGAAGTGGAACGTGTTCTGAGTATGGCTGATGGGGCGTTAGTATTGATTGATGCTTTTGAAGGCCCGCGTCCTCAAACGCGTTTTGTCCTTTCAAAAGCCCTTCAAGCTGGTTTGCAACCGATTGTGGTCGTCAACAAAATTGATCGCAGTGACTGTCGGCCTCAAGAAGTCCTCAACGAGGCCTTTGATTTGTTCGTCGAACTGGGCGCAGATGATCAGGCGCTGGACTTTCCTTATATTTATGCCAGCGGACGGGCGGGATTCGCGACTCATGATCCCAAGGTTCTGGAAGGGGATATTTCACCACTTCTGGATATGATTATCGAAAAGATCCCTGGTCCTCTGGTTAATGCAGATGCCCCCTTCCGGATGATGGTGACTTCGCTATCGTGGTCAGAATATGTCGGTCGAATCGCGACTGGTCGTATCGAATCGGGCACGATCAAAAGTGGAGAAGCGGTCGTTTTACTTAAGGCTGACGGGAAAAAAGTCAGTTGTCGAGTAGAAAAGCTGGAAGTGTTTGACAAACTCGGTCGCAAAGCGGTCGAAAGAGCCGAAGCTGGGGACGTTGTGGCTCTCATTGGACTGCCTTCGCCAGATATTGGAGATACCGTCGCATCGCCTCTTCGTCCGGAAGCAATGGCTCGCGTTAAAGTGGATGACCCCACTCTATCGATGACGTTCACGATCAATTCCTCGCCGCTGGTCGGACAGTCCGGGAAATTCCTGACTTCTCGCCACCTGCGAGACCGACTGGATCGCGAACTGGAAAGCAACGTTGCATTACGTGTCGAAGAAGGGGGCAGCAAGGAACAGTTTCGTGTTTCTGGTCGCGGTTTGCTGCACTTGTCGGTCTTGATCGAACAGATGCGACGTGAAGGCTTTGAAATTTCTGTTGGTAAGCCTGAGGTGATTCGCAAGGAAATCAACGGCAAATGGCACGAACCCTATGAATTGCTTTCTGTCGACGTACCTACTGAATCCGTGGGGTCGGTGATGGAACAGGTCTGTGCCCGACGTGGACAACTTCTCGACATGACCTCTTCAACCGTTGGCCAGTCGCACCTGGAATTCTCAATTCCAGCCCGCGGCCTGATCGGATTGAGAACGCGCCTGCTCAACGCCACAAAAGGTGAAGCGGTTATTCACCACCGCTTTGAAGACTATCGCCCGTCTGAAGGTGATGTTCCACGACGAGCCAATGGTGTGCTAGTCTCCCAGGATAACGGCAGAGTCACGGCTTTTGCCCTTGCCAAGCTCCAGGAGCGTGCCGAAATGTTTGTTTCTCCCGGAATGGAAGCCTATGAAGGCATGATTGTGGGAGAAAACAGCCGCGAAAACGATATGGTCGTGAATCCGGTTCGCGAGAAAAAACTGACAAATATGCGAGCCTCTGGCTCTGATGAAAACGTAATTTTGCAACCTGCTCGCATCATGTCACTTGAACTCGCTTTGGAGTACATTGAAGATGATGAGTATGTCGAAGTGACACCCGACGCGATTCGTATGCGAAAAATCCTGTTGACCGAAAACGAGCGAAAACGTTCTGGCCGCGGTTGATAGGACGAAACCGAAATTTAGTACGCGTTGCGCGTAGTATGCTCTAGCGAGTCAGCCAGGTCTCGAAATTCAAAAAAAAAGGCCTCGTGTTTCCACGAGGCCTTTTTTTTATTGAATCATTTAGATTGTTCAAGCCGAAGGATTATCTTCGTGAATTGAAACTCAACCGTACACCGCCCAGATCGATCGATGGTCCTCTGCTGTTTCGAGAGAACAAGTCTTGTGGGTTGTTTTGGTTTGATGGAACCGTATTGTATCGAGGTGGCAACACCTGATAGGGAACCGGATTGGGTTGTTGGAATGCAGGAGCTGGTGCAGGCAGGGCACTGTGATGCCCCAGTGGATTGATGTCTTCTTCGATGTGGTGCAGAAGATCATCCATGGCTCGGACCTTTGTCAGCAGGAATGTCATAGGGTCTTCACCGGGTTGACATCCCAGAACGGGAGTTGATGGCCCATAGTTGGTGATATGGCTGTTTCCAATCGAACAGCCTCGGGTCAACGTGTCTGCCAGATGTTCGAGTTCATGATGAACCTGATCGAGTTGACGTTCGATTTCATACAGAGAACGACCAGCGACGATGGCGTCATCAAGATCTCGGA
>JBGSVC010000412.1:0-4380 GCA_041753175.1 Planctomycetaceae bacterium | reverse complement strand
CGCCATGTCCTTGTGATGCGATTTGTGACGGGAAGCGTGCTTGGCTCATTCATCCACTAACAAAGACGGTTTGATCGGTGAGGTTTAACCTCAACGCCCTCACCCAACATCATGGCAGTAAGGGCGTTAAGTTTGAAGTTTAGCGATCTGACCGCCTTACTGGCAACACTAGAACTGATTTGCGGAATTCGTGTCGATCTTTCGCATGGCGAGATGCATTTTGCATAGAAGGTCGGTGCGATGTGATTCCTCCAAAAATCGCGGTGATGGATTGATTGCGGTTCAGAAATTCTTCTTAAGCGGCGTCTTAACACGGTTCAGACCTGCATTGACGATGGCATCGCATCTCTTCGGCGCAGTTCTGGAAAAGGTCTTTCTGGAATGCTTGTCGGGAGAGGTAGAATTCGATAGTCTGTTGGAGTGAGATGATTCAGCGAGCGTGGCGGAACTGGCAGACGCGCCGGATTTAGGTTCCGGTACCGCAAGGTGTGTGGGTTCGACTCCCTCCGCTCGCATTATTCTATCGATGAGACAAGATCGAGATGTTCCTGTTAGGGGCACTCGATCTTTTGCATTTTCTGTCAGGTTGATGTCAGCATGTGGCTGATGACTTGAACGACATCGTTGGATGAGACGGTTTGTTGGTTGCCAGTCGTCAGATGCTTGACTTGCCATTGGTTTGAGGCGGCTTCATTTTCACCGGCAGTGACGACAATGGTGAAGCCTTTGCGGTCGGCGTATTTGAACTGCTTGCCGATGCCTTTGGCTTCAGGATACACTTCCACACCGATGCCGGCGGCGCGAAGGTCGCGGCTGAGTTTCAGATAGACAGGCAGAAACTTGCTGTCGAACTGTGTGATCAAGACACTGGCTGCGGTTCTGGTCTTCTTCGCCAGTCCCAGTTCTTCCATGGCGGCCAAGAGACGATCGAGGCCGAGGCTGGCTCCGACGCCGGGGAGTTTTTGTTTGGTGAAGAGTTCAGCGAGATTGTCGTAGCGTCCTCCTGAGCAGACTGAGCCGATGCCGGGGAGGTCGTTGAGGAAGGTTTCGAAAATCGTGCCGGTGTAATAATCGAGCCCACGGGCGATGGAGAGGTCGAGTTGAACGCGGTCGTCTGGGAGGCCCAATGTTCGGACCATGGCAAAGAGTTCTCGCAGGTTTTGGATTCCTGCCTGTCCGGCTTGATTGTCTGCAAGCATCTCATCGCAGCGATTGAGGATGTCTTCGGGAGTGCCTGAGAGGCCTGCAAAATCGAGAATTTGTTGCGCCTGCTCCGGGCTGGCTCCGGCCATGGTGCCCATTTCTTTGATGACTTCGTCGACGCCGATTTTGGCGAGCTTATCGAGAGCGCGGAGGATGGAGACGGATTTGTCTTGCAAGTTGAGCTTGCCGAGGATTCCGTTGAGCAGTTGTCGGTGATTAACTTTGATGGTGAACCTGGAGATGCCGATGCGTTCGATGAGATCGTTGATGACCAGTAGTGTTTCGATGTCGGCGGCATTGGAATCGGTGCCGATGATATCAAAGTCGCATTGCATAAATTCCCGGTAGCGACCTTTTTGTGGTCGTTCGGCGCGCCAGACGGTGGCGATGTGATAGCGTTTGAAGGGTGTGCCGAGTTCGTTGATGTATTGTGCCGAGAATCGGGCGAAGGGAATTGTGAGATCGAAGCGGAGGGAGACATCGCGGTCGCCGTTGTCGATGAAGCGGAACATTTGTTTGTCGGTTTCATCGCTGCCTTTGCCCAAGAGGATTTCGCTGTATTCGAGGGCGGGGGTATCGATGGGTGAGAAGCCGTAGCTGCGATAGACTTGTCTGGCGACGTCGATGAGGTGTTCGCGCTGCAGCATCGTTTCGGGGAGGTAGTCACGGAACCCACGGAGGGTTTGTGGTGTGATCAGAGACTTCGACATGATGACGGTAGGTTTCTAAGAAGCTTAAAGTTTTATGACAAAGACTCATATAAGAAATGAAGTGATGCGTATCTGGAGAATACTTATCATTACAACAATGGCAATTTGATGGCGGTGCCTTCGTTTTCTTTCTTTTTGGGCTTCTTGCCCCAGTTGAGAATCAGTTGGGCATATTCGGCGATCTGTTCGGGGGTTTCGAAGAATTGATCGTAACACGTTTTGTCGTCGTACTCACAGTTGTCGGTGTCGTAGGAGCGGCAGATGAGTGGGCGATCATCGTAGATGCCACAGCGATTGTCTGGCATGAGTTTGTCACAGACATTATGCACCATCAAAAACCAGGTTCCCTGATCGACGAAGAGTGAGACTCTGCCGTGGAGCATATACCAGCGGAGGTGGTCGAAGTCTTTTTTGGTTGTGGGGGTTTCGATGGGGAGCGCGAAGTAACGACAGCACTTGCCGGTGCAATGTTCACACAAACAGACGCCGGGTTTGAGGTCTTCACGGGGAAATTGTCTTGTTACGGGAGATCGCCGAATAGTAGCGGTCGTCATTGTCGGTCACTTGGAGAGTTTGGAATGTCAGTGTTTTCAAACAGATGTCAAGATAGTTGACGGGTGGGGGAAAGTAAACGGAAGGGATGATTTTGGGTGGGTGTGATTGGGTGATGATTGAGAGTGGATTGCGTTGATGTTTGGGAAAGTCATTGGGATTCAAAGAGGCGACCGCTTCTCAGAAGGGCCGGTACTCCAACTCAATCTTATCTTGCGTGTCACCTTAGTGGGGGCAGTATGGTCTTGGGTTTTTCTGAATCGATCTCAGGCGCAGAATTTGACAAATGGAAGCGATTACGTTTTTATCTGTACTGGAAACACATTAAAGATGGTTTATTTCAAGAGCCGAAATTTATTCCCGGAGAGCAACTAAGAAAAACTATGCCAGTTCTTGACGAGTAGGGTCATAAGACCGGCTATGTCGATGAAGATGGTGTTCATTACAGTAGTTTCATAAACTGGCACCGTATATCTTAGAATAAGGAGATTGTTGAATGTGGCAACAAGCGATGGCCTATGTTTATGACCAGTTTTGTATCAAAAGGCTTCCACTTCCAACCGAAAGGGAAATTTTGCTCCTTGAGAACCGATTACAACGTAATTTTCCCGATGTCTATCGAGAGTTTTTACTGACTTTCAATGGTGGCCGATTTAGAGATTGTGGAATTACAAACCATCAGAGAATTGTGTCGTCCTATGGTATTGAAAAGTTTTTGGGGATCACCAATGAAAAATCAATCTACGAACTGGGTAATCCGGGGGATTACCTTTTATTCGATGATAACGACCCTCCCGTGCTATTGCCGATTGCGACATTTGGCGATAGTTCTTTCTTGATGATTGATTTGGACGATTCTTCTGAAGCTTACGGCAGTCTTGTTTTTAAAAAGGCTAGTGGTGATTTTTATTCTTTATATAGCTCGTTTTCTATCTTACCATACTATTTAAACAAAGAGCCTTGGCTGAGACTTGTTTAGATTTATCTCGGACTCTCGCCGTGGCATGCCCAGTTTGTGGACACGGTGTATGGCTTTAAAGGCTGTTGGAGTTCGACTTCGTGTCGATTTTCAATACTCCAATAACGCCTAAAACGGGGCGTTATTTTAGATTCCATCCTTGGAATCAAGCCGCCCATAGAGATAATCAACGATCTGTTAGGGGCATGTTTCTCGTGTCCAATGTTTCCAGCAATGTCGAGACATGCGATTTTGTCGGTGGCCGGTGTTGGAATGGGATGGTGCATAAGATGAAACGGGTGTGAGTTGATATTTTTCTCGAGTGAAATATATGGCTGGGATGATTTGCTGCCGGTCGAAAAAGTGGAAATGAGAATCATTTCCTTTTCTAACGGTAGGTAAAACGAAGCGTTTTGTATCGTCGCGGCTCACGCGGAGGTTCGCCCTTACCGGAAAATGTATGGGCTGATAGCTACAATCTGAGACGCGGGAAGGGTGACTGATTGGTGCGGTGGATGGACTGTTGACTGATGTGACTATTGAAATGAGGTTGATGATTTGATGAACAGCGAAATGAACTTCACGGCCACCAGTAAGTTCCTGAGCCTTGTGCTCAGACATCAACCTGAAGTCGTTGGAATGAAACTGGATGATGAAGGTTGGCTCGACATTAATCAGTTAGTTTATAATGCCAATGAACGCGGCAAGACTTTGTCGCTTGAGTTGCTTCACGAAGTCGTCGCGTTAAGCGACAAGAAGCGATTCGCGCTCAGTGAAGACGGGCTGCGCATTCGTGCCAACCAAGGGCACTCATTGCCTGACGTCAACTTAAAACTTGACGGCGTAAGGCCACCACAAACGCTTTACCACGGAACCGTTGCAGTGTTTTTGGAGAGCATTCGAGTTACTGGACTACAAAAACGATCCCGTAACCACGTCCACCTTTCATCCGATGTC
>JBGSVC010000411.1:0-4313 GCA_041753175.1 Planctomycetaceae bacterium | reverse complement strand
GAATGCGGTTGCTGATTCTCGCCAGTGTCCTGAAGCATCGAATAACACCTGTTCGGGATCGTCGCCATCGTTATAGCCTGTTGATTGCATTTGTCGCTGACGTTGGCGGATGACGTCAATGATCTTTCGTTTGAGAATACCCATCAACCAGTTTCTGACGGTCGCTTTGCCGGCGTACTGCGACTGCGATCGAATACCCGCGACGAACGTTTCCTGGACGACTTCCTCGGCTGCTTCCTGTTGTCGCAGACGGCTCATGGCATAGCGATAAAAGAACTCACCAAATTCGTCCACCCAGGTTGAGGGATCTAATACGGGACGGCTGGTTGGCTGTGTGTCCTGTTTTGACTCTGAAGACATATTTATCACCAATTATGTGTCTTTCATGGCTCAAAATTAGAATGACGCCTCATTAGTTGACCAATCAACTGTCGGGAAGTCAATTCAACTCTGTTAACTTCAGATCTTTTCGTCAGTCTGAGAACCTGGATGCCGATGATGTTGGTGAAGATGAGCGTGAAGAATGTTTGCCACGAAGGGTGAAGTCAGGGCTGACAATTGCCGTGACGCGGACCAACTATTTTTTGAAATGTTCCTATTTGCAGGAATCAAGCTGTCAGGAATTGAATCGCCGTTCGTCTCGATTATATTAGTTTGTCTAAATCCCCTTATTGAAAATGGCAAGAGTTCATGTTGAGTTGTGCTGAAGTTGCCCGTTTGGTCTCACTTTCCCAGCAGCGAAAACTTTCGCTGGGAGAGCAGATGAAACTCTGGGCTCACTTTGCACTGTGTGGTGTCTGTCGGCAGTATCAACAGGGGATGTCTAAAATTGATCAGTATCTGAAAGCTTGCAGTTCATGTGAAGATCGGGAGCAGGCGACTCTGACTGAGGCGTTTCCAGAGACCAGAATGTCAGAGGAATGTCGACAGAAAATGCAGGCCAAAATGCTGGAAGAGTTGAAGTCGTCTTCTTCCCATTGATGCTTACGACAGCGTCAGATGTTTTTCTGAACAATTTAACAGGTTGAGCAAAGCGATCTGGAATTTTTGATCGATGCGTTCCTATAATAGCTTGCATTACTTGACGGTGTTTGATCGTCGACTGCAAGTCTCCATTTGCTTTGATAACCAGACCGTTTCGAATTTCAGCTATTCTCATTTTCAGCACTTTTTAACAAAGCGGGGCCACACATGAGTGCACAAAGAAATCATTACACTCAGGAAATTGCCGATCGGGATCTCTTCGCTCATGATGCTGCCGTTGAAGTCCGGGCCACCTTTTTGCGGATGACCTATCTGCATTTAGCAATGGCGGTCATGGCATTTATTGGGTTGACGTCTGTGCTCGTTAATACTCCTCCGGTCGTCGACTTCATGTTCGGATTTTTGCAGCGTGGTCAGTGGTGGCTGGTTCTCGGTGCCTTTATGCTTGTCGGCTGGCTGGCAGAACGCTGGGCTTACAGTGGAGCCTCGAAAGCGACTCAATACGCAGGCTTGGGGTTGTATGTCGTCTGTGAATCCCTGATCTTTGTTCCCCTGCTGTATTACGTCCAATTTATCTTGAAAGATCCTGACATCATCTGGCAAGCCGGTTGCTTGTCAATCATCACATTTGGGTCATTGACTGCGATCGTGATGTTAACAGGTGCTGATTTTGGCTTCATGCGAACTTTTTTGTGGGTTGCGACTCTGGTGGCGATTGGGTTCATGATTTTTGGTGCGATCTTCGGGTTTTCCTTGGGGATTGTGTTTATCTCGGCCATGATGCTCTTGATGTCCGGGTATATCCTCTATCACACATCAGAGATTTTGCATCGCTATCCACCCGATCAATATGTCGGGGCTTCGCTGGCGCTGTTTGCCAGTTTGGCGACTCTGTTTTGGTATATCATTCAATTCCTGATGAGTCTCCAACGAGATTAATCCCGAACTTACGACTGTGTTCAAAGAAAGGCTGGCAGATTTTGCCAGCCTTTCTTCGTTGACACATTTCAGCCTGGAGGTCGAGAGTTTGCTTCGACTTGCCGTGAAAAACTGAAAACACTACAACTGCGGCAGATGTTCGTTTGATGTTTTCCTCACTTTAAGAAAATGATTTTCCTACGATGCTCGATCTTCAATATCTCGTCGACAATCAAGACGCAGTAGCGCTCAACTGTAAAAATCGTGGTGTGAAGGTTGATCTTGAGCGACTGGTCGAACTCAGTGAGAAACGCAAAACGCTGATTATCGCGACCGACGAAAAACGCTTCTCACAAAAGCAAATCTCGGCTCAAATTCCTACGACGAAAGATCCGGCACTCAAACAGGAGTTGATTACAAAAGGCAAAACGCTACGGGAAGAAATCGGCGAACTTGAAGCCCTGGCACGCTCGGTCGATGACGACTTGAAAGCCATTCAAACCCGCATTCCCAACATGACCCACCCGGATGCACCGATCGGAGCGACCGAAGATTTGTCTGTGACCGTCCGTGAAATCGGAACGAAGCCTGCATTCGACTTCAAAGCCAAAGACCATGTCGAACTCAACGAACGACTCGACATCATCGATTTTGAATCCGGTTCAAAAGTCGCCGGTCATGGCTTTTATTTTTTGAAGAATGAAGGCGTGCTCCTGGAGTTAGCCCTTGTCCAGTTTTGTGTTCATAAACTGCTCGGCGAAGGATTTACGTTGCTGACAACACCTGATCTGGCTCGAGATTCCGTGTTGGAAGGCATTGGTTTCAACCCCCGTGGCGATGAAACTCAGATCTATTCGATTCATGGCACTGACTTGTCTTTGGTTGCGACTGCTGAGATCACACTCGGCGGAATGCTTAAAGATGAAATCGTCGACTATGAGAAGCTGCCGATCAAAGTCGCAGGTATTTCCCACTGTTTCCGTACCGAAGCAGGTGCTCATGGTAAGGCGACTCGCGGGATTTATCGCGTCCATCAATTCACGAAGGTCGAGATTTTTGGGTTCGCTGCGCCTGACCACAACGCTTCTGATGAATACCATCAAATGGTCTTACGGTTGGAAGAGGAGATATTTCAGGAGTTGGGAATCCCCTATCGAGTTCTCGATATCTGCACCGGAGATCTGGGAGGACCCGCCTATCGAAAATATGATCTTGAAGCCTGGATGCCGGGACGGGGACAGAGTGGAGAATATGGCGAGGTCACTTCATGCTCAAACTGCACTGACTATCAATCCCGACGATTGAACATTCGGACGAAAATCCCCGGACAAAAAGGGACTTCATTTGTGCATACCCTCAACGGAACCGCGGTCGCTGTTTCCCGCGCGTTAATTGCGATTCTGGAAAACTATCAGCAGGCAGATGGCAGCGTCAGAATTCCTCAAGCGCTGCAAAAGTGGACGGGCTGTGACATCATTACCCCTCGTAAGGCTTAACAGTCTGAATACTGTCTGTCCCCGCAATTAGTGAGACTTTTGAAGACGTCATCACCGAAGATTTTTCCTTCAAGATCGATGGTCAAAGCTGGCCATGTTCTATCGACGCAGATCACACTGTGGTTCGCTCTCTATCTAATCAACGGGCTGCGAGGGCTGTCGCCGTCAGATTTTCGATACGTTCAGGATGCTCAGAAGTGAGCGTTGCGAGAGTTCCCAGAATCTCCAGCGATTCTGATTGATAAAAACTGTTCGCAACGCAACTGTGTTTAGACTACAATCAGATTCCCTTGGCTGTCATTTTTTCTGCCTTCACCTCATTTATGACCCCCTATGTCCAACACGACTCCTTCGAACAATTCGCTTCCGGAAGTTCCCTTTGATCGTCGGATCCCCGAGGGGGAGGATCGTGAGCGTCTGGTATGTCGTTATTGCGGGTTTATCAATTATGAGAATCCCAAAGTAATTGTCGGAGCGATTTGCGTTTGGGAAGATCAGATTCTACTTTGTCAACGTGCGATCCCTCCCCGACTGGGATACTGGACCATGCCCGCAGGTTACATGGAACTCCATGAAACCGCTGAGGAAGGGGCTGCTCGGGAAGCCATCGAAGAAGCCAATGCCAAAATTGAAATTCAGAACTTGCTGGCCGTTTATTCAATCCCTCGAATCAGTCAGGTGCAGTTGATTTATCGTGCCCGACTTCTGGATCCTGACGTCTTTCAAGGTCCGGAAAGCCAGGCGGTTAAACTTGTCACGTGGGAGCAGATCCCATGGGAAGAGCTGGCTTTCCCCAGCGTCACCTGGGCCTTGAAGCATTACGCCGAAAGCAAAGAGCTTGCCACCTTCCCCCCCTTTAGTGTGCCTCCCGGTGCCCTTGACCGACTTCAAGCCCATCACCCTGGCAAGTATGAT